>PCDA01000010.1 GCA_002591605.1 Fidelibacterota bacterium | reverse complement strand
ATCTAAATCATCATAGAAAGGCGCCAGCAACCCATATGGTCCTATAGGAAATGTTATGGAGTTATTAAAGAAATGACTTATTGATTCACAAGGCACATTCTCAGGTGATTCATTTTTNCCATCNAANCANCTTAAAAATGAGGCCCATCCATTTGACGACACNGTAAGNCTATCAAAATCTTCNCCATANTATTGAAAAGTAAATANATCGCCATTATCATAAATCATTTGAACTGTTGTATCTGAATCATCAGTTANNAATAAATTCTTTCCTGTTTGAGAAATTTCAATCCAATCATTTTCNATATCAATATCATATATCTCAAATTCGTACCCATAATCAAGAACCTCTTCATTCAAATTATAATNNTTCTGAACAAAAACATCACCANTNTCTGAATCAAAATTGATAGTATAAGACTCTTGGTAATATTGNCCTTTNTTAATATATANAGTNAGNTCNCTANNNANNGGGNCATCAAAATCGATATCGAGCTGACCATATTCATTTGATANGCCTTTGCCTACTATTTCTCCATCAAGCATAAATNCACCGACCACATCCTGCANAGGATCACCNGTNCCTANATCGGTAACTATAACATTTATAAANGANTTATNTANACTAGNATTNTTATCTATGCTTAACTCCATTCTACTNGGCTCTTGAAGCCAAACACTCAAACTTGGATCGCCTAAAACTCCATACACATGGTGATAAAACTCACCAATATTTGTACCATTTACTTGAAGNCCTAGAAATTCTTGCTCAACAGCTTGNTTNCCTACATGTAAAGCAGGNGCCAANTCATCNACTCTTCCTTCGAGCAAATCATCCCANAATGCGCCACANAGAACATTNTTGAATCTAGTATCAGTATCTAAATCAGAAGGNCCAACCATNGCAACCGCACCNTTAGGTGCATTTATTGTACCNGCAGTNAACAATGTCTCACCAAAACAAAATACCTGCTGCTCATTTCCAAAATCACCTGTATTACAAACAAAACTAAATACTACAGGTAAGGAAAATGAAGGATTTAATAAATCATTAATTTCATCTAACCTAAATTGAGGTTTATGCCATCCTCTCGCATCNCCCCATCCTCTGTAGTTAATAACTCCAACACCTTCATTCCATGAAGCTTGAATCGCATCTGGGTTAGTTCCATAATTATAGTTGTGCTTATGAAAAAAAGAACTATCTACCTCCTCATAGCCAAAATGATTTAGTTCCTCAAGCAACCACTTTGATGTCCAAACTGGAGTTACAGGCCAAATAGATGGTGGATTACCTTCACCGCTATAGTTCCCAGCAACAACAAGTGCATTATTTAAATAACTTGGATCGGGAATAAACTGCTCATTTAGCTGAGCATAGTGAAGATTTCTATTAATTATATTTGACAGATCTGTAGCACTTCCAATTGACCATCTACCTATAAAGAAATGGGGAGAAAGAGGATCTTCATTGCCATCACCAGCATCAAAGAATGTATATGGATAGTCAGTCTGGTCATTCTCTGCTTCATTGTAGGATGGAATCTCATATGTAGGGATATTATAATCATCATTATTTTGATTAACATCACCCACCAAAAGAACATACTCAAGCATTTGGTTCTGACTATAATAATTAATTAAATAGTTTCTCAAATCGTCATTAATAGCTCCATTAATTCCATAAATATCACCATCACCTTCCCTGAAAGAAACCACATCTACATCAAAGCCTTGAGTTTTCTTCAAATTAGTAAAAAAAGAAAGAGCTGCATTATTTAAACTTGAATTTGAAAGTACTATTAAATAAGTACCCCTTCCATAGCCATCCTCTCTATCTTTAACAAAATTTTTCTTTGAAATGGGAATCATTTCAGATAAAAGCGTAGATATTAATAATGACAAAAATAAAATTCTTTTCACGTTTTATTCTCCTAAAATTTGATTTAAAATACTTATAACATCAAGAATATCAATATTTTGATCTTCTCTTTTATCGCTGCTACATAGCTGAAAACCTGATGGGCTAATTTCATTTAAAATTATATCTAACAGTATGACGATATCAGTGACTTGTGAGTACCCATCATGATTCAAATCACCTTTCAAGCAATCATATGGTGGATCATAAACTAGACTTAAAGCATCTAAAGATAATCCCCTGTATCCAATGGTAATATCAGATACTATTCCAAGACTAAGCTTGTTATCAGTAGATTGTGGGACTTCGATACCATAATAGTAAGACTTATTATCACCCCAATCTTGATCATAAAAGCTAGCGATTCTTAAGCTATCAGATGAATTAAATAAATCAAAAAATAACGTATCCTTATCCCACTCAAGCTCATACATCATATCTAATTTTAAAACCGCATTTACAGGCTCCTCTAATGNGATATTAGAAGAATTTATTCGAATTGGACAAACTGGGGTGTAATTTGGATATAATAAATCATATTGAGATAANAGNTTTCCATTTTGAACATTCCACTCTCCGCACATATTCTCCCAGCTATACATATCATTAAAATCATCATCCAGTAATATATCATACCAATCTAAATAAAATTCTAATTCTAAATCACTTGAGAGGTTCACTTCTTGAACTATTGGGAATATGTCATCAGAAATAATTGTAAAAGTATATAAGCCTTCAGGTAGATTTAAATTATTTTGTCCTGAAAAAACAGAAAAATCTTCACTGTAATTATCTGTCTTAACATTAAGTATAATTGCATCTGAATGATAATCAGGCACATCAATCATCATATCAATATTAAACTCTGGTTTTGGATCCAGTTGAACATCATACTGACCAACCACCTCTGCACTTGGGACAAAATTATCATAATATGAATCGTAATATCCATGCTTTGAGAATTTAAGATCAAATGAATCATAATATAATAATCGATGATATCTTCCAAATTCATTTGTTAATCTTGGCGCTAANACNCCACCAGACATCTGAGCTATTTCAACTTCAACGCCCTCAATNGGCATTCCATTTGAAGCATCAGATACAATTCCTTTTATTTGATACTTATCAGGACCAGTAGGATAATTTATTCCTGCTGCTCTTTTCATTAAATGAAAAGCTCCAGGAAGATTTCTTTCAATTGTGTTTTCAATCAGATCTACATCATCTGGCTGCATATTTGCAGTTCCAACTTCAATCAAATATTGTATACTTCCNGCCTGAGAATAAGACCAATCATGGGCATTTCCTCTCATGGAACCACTAGCTGCAAAATGATATGTCCCATTTCCTACTTCTTTAGGAGTTAATTCAGCGATTTCTTGACCTAAAGGCTGTATAACTTGATAATCAGGCGCTAATTTTGCACCTGGCCAATTCCATGGATAGATAACTCTCTCAGCAACGCATCCTGATCGAGAGCTATGATAAGCAATTGATAAAATAAAATCATAATCAAGCATAAGCTTAGAAATTATAGAAATCTCATTTTCAGAAAACGGAGCTTCTCCTCTATAATAATCATAGTTTGAAACATAAGATGGATTGGATGAGCATCCCTCATCAGTCTCAAGATACTGATCTCCAAACATCCAATTAAGTGGATAATTCCTATTTAAATCAACTCCATCTAAATCATTTCCATAGCCGATGGGATCATAATCAAAAATTCCATTTTGATTTGCATCAGTTTTATTTTTCCTATAACTAACATCTTGAACCCAGTTCTCCTGTTCATCAATCCAGCCATGAACAACACTTAACCCTTCTGGGTTGTGCGTTGGAACAATCCAAATTTCTGATGAATATAGTATACCAGCCAGTGATTGGAAGTCAGCAGGATGCTCTTCAGGGCGTAGAAATCGTTCAATTAGTTCCATAGATACTTCAACACCNAGAATTTCTTCAGCATGGCACTGTCCCAGAATTAAAACTCTCGGTTCATCTTCATCAATATGAGCATTAAAAGATAGTTTAACAGCCCAAAATGGTAAGCTGTCTTGATTTGAAACACCAAGCTCAATAAGCTTAAATATTGGTCCGCTATTTGGGTATGGAGAGTTAACATTAAGTGTATCACCAAACTCTTCATTTAGTTCATGTAANATNGAATCAATTTCAGAGTATGTATGATATCTTTCAGATAATGGACTATCAGACTTTAAAATCTGGAATGATAAAAATAAGCAAAGTATATAATAAATCATTGGAATGTAACTCTATGAATTTAAAATATACTGAACTGCTTGTATTACATCTAAGACATCGATACTTCCATCTCCATTAGCATCTGATGCGCACTCTTGCAACTCACTTGGAACAACATTTCCTAATACAATTCCAACCATTTGAATAACATCTAAAATATCAATATTGCCATCAGTATTAACATCGTATTGAAGACAATTAGAATCACTTGATGGAGTAATCATTTGAGCATAGATATTTGTAAGAAGCTCTTTACCAGTACTTCTATCATCTTCCCAATATGCAAGATATAAGTTACTTTGCTCAGACAAAACACCAAACTCAATATTTACTTGACCAAACGGGTCAATTGANAATGGAATTCCNCCATCTTGATATATAGCTCCAAAAGAGTCTAGCTCTTGNAAATAAGCNTCCCATTCAAAAGACANATTNAGACTCTGATCTATATNAGCTGCGCTTCTCATATCTTCCCANCCAACAAGATANGTNCCTGTGTGTGTTGCATANACTGAAGGATTCTGCTGTTGACTTCCTTGAACTGAGGCAACATCAATTTCTTCAGATAANGATGCTTCAGTATCAAAATAAATTTTGGTNCAAATAATATTTTTATCAGGATTTTCTTGCCCAGTATCATCAACAAATGAATCTCTTCCATCAGTCCAACANGTAAGATATTCATCATTTACCACGCTATAGGTAATATCAGAATTNATTTGATCTCTGATTTCACCAGAAACTANAAATCCNTTATCTGATCCTANAATTTCTCCATCAAATGAAAATATTTGGGCAAATAAATCAGCATCNTGNTTNTTNTCNGCNGTAAAAAGTACNANAAANTCATTATCTCCAATTGCNGTGNGATTCNTATTTNGGATTATCACAGCTTGTNCAAANTGGGAATTGTGAAATAGTTTGTCCANTACTATCAACAAATATCATATTTAAACCTGTTCCCATAAAACTAGCTTCTTCATAAANTACAGCAAGTCCATCATTTGCTTCATTNGGNAATACTGCTTGAACNAAATTATCAGAAAAACTAGCCTCTACGATATTTACTGGTTCACCCCAAACTGNANCACCACTAGCATCATATTTATTTAAATAGATTCCATATGAAAATGCTAGNCTTGAATATGCTAAGTAAAAATTATTATTTACTGAACAAAGTCCAGAATATTTTTGATCATCTCCATTAGCATCTACCTGATTACCATNGTCATTTCCTAAAATATTTAAATCAGAATCNATCATTTGAATATATTGCAAATAAGGGCCATCGTATTGATGAAAATTCATCATAATAGATTCNCCAATATTTGCTAATTTTGCTCGGTAATAATAGTTACCTCCATGAGGNCCCTGNTANGGATTTAANGATAANGGAGAAGCTGTTTGGTGAGTATTCATATCCATATCCTCTTCAACTACTAGTCCATATGTGTATGAACCTGGGCGACCAGTACTAAAGAATCTATTATCTTCCCAAGCAACTAAATACTTTCCAGATGAAAGATTAATTGAATTACTCAAAAGAGCATTACCATCTACACCATACCATACTTCTTGGCCATTATTTTCGAGTAAAGGCCCTGCAGTCGTCACAATTTGAAGATCAACGCTTATATTAGCCCCATCTTTTAAATCAGCCCATATAACATAAGATTCACCACTTGAATTACATTTAATTAAAGGATCTTTCTGAGGTCCAGAGTCTTGGTCAATTGGTATCCCGGAGCCACCAAATGTAATATTCCCATCCGGATTAACATGCTCTAAATATATATCTGCACCACTCCAAACTGGATTATCTTCACCTCTACCATCCATCCAAGTAAAAAATGCACCGCCATTATTATCTACCGCCATTCTCAACTGGTCTTGATTGTTTATATCATTCGCAAGCTGAACACCATTTTCGATCCAGAGCATATTACCTGAGGCATCCATTTTTTGAACATAAGGATCTACATTATTAAATCTCTTATCTTCCCAATATATGAATGCATGAGTCCCATCTGTTTTCACCCTAGGTGAAACTTGCTGACCCTCGTCATCACAGACTACAACACCGTTATCTGCAAGAAGATTGTCACCATTTGAATTAATGATTTGAGCATAAACATCTCCATCATCATCGTTTCTTAAATCTCTCCAAACTACAACTACATTGTCACCAAAAGTTGTAACCTTAGCTTTACTTTGAAGGTATTCATCATCACATATGTCTTTTCCACTATTAGAATCATCTTCATTCCACAGTGTTTCCATATCGGTATTAAATCGTTGTGCTCTAATATCACCCGATTCTAGAGTACCTAATTCACAGTCTGATAAACATCCATTTAGACAACTATCTTCATCAAAATAAATATCTTCATTATCAGAACATTCAAATATATCTAAAGTAACGCCCTCACTCCATACCATAACAGCGCTAGCATCACCAGAATACTCTAAACTAAAGCCACCACTTACCTGATTTGAAACTATTTCACCTTGCCCAACAGTTAAAGGGCCATCTGATGATAAGTGGGTTCCTCTATAAGTTCCAGAGCCATTCTTATCAAGCCAAACAGCAAATGCGCCACCATTACCATCTATACACAAGTTGTGACTTGATTGCTCACCAGTTTGATTTGAAAGAGGTACTCCTCCAGATGCCCATAGCTGATTACCGCTAGAATCAATATGCTGACCATAAATATCACCATAGTAATTCTCATCTCTATAGTCACGCCAAATTATATATGCTCCTCCTTGATCATCTGGTACAATTAAAGGATCTTCTTGTCTACCATCTACATCTACAACTACAGCACCTCCATCTTGCCAAAGGTAATTCCCATCAGAATCAATTTTTTGAGCGTAAATATCTCTTATTGAGTTTCTAGTATCAGACCAAGTCATAATTAAACCTCCATCACTTGAAACAATACCACTTCTTTGCCATTCTATGTGAACTCCTTGTCTCAATGGTAATCCCCCATCTTGCCAATTAAACTGAGAAAAAAGACTTGAAACAAAAGTTAGAGCGCTTAATATTTTATACATTTTTATATATTCCTATTTTATGTTATAAATTGATATTCCATTCTCAGATGCAACATATACATCATCGTTATGCACCTTTACATCGTATACATAATTATCGTCTCCAACATTTAGTATACCTTTTAAATCTAATCCAAGTGACTCATCCCAGTCATAAATGAGAACTCCATCATTTCCCACAGCCAGAGCAAGCACACCGCTCTTATAGTCAATTGCATTAACTGAGTAACCATCAGCAAAACTTAAATTACCAACTATTTCACCATCTGAGTCAAGTAACGCCATGTAACAACCTCTATCATTATCAAATCCTCCAATCACCGTTTGCCCTAAAGAGAATATGCTTTCAGCTTCTCCTCCTTGGACATAAAATGAAGACCAAGGCACAAGAGGGTTATCTGAGTTATGTTCATACTTATAAACCTGTACTCCAAGTCCACCAAGAGTGAGGCTCAAAAGATTATCAGCATAAAAAATCTTCATTGCATCAATACTAGGATTAATTGCGGCGTCACAACCATCATTTTCAAATAATGTTTCACCGCCAAACGGGTCAAGAGTTTCAAAATACTGTCTAATTCCCACAGAGGTTGAATATTGATCAAAACCATTAGGCAGGCCATCAACTTGATGCTTTTGTAAGGTAAAAACTATTGTTGTATCCTGTATTGCATCATTTATTGCTAAACTTCTATAGGTTAGACTATTTCCACATGCATCCAATGTAATACTTGGACTCCCATCAAAAAAATATACTACAATACCATCAACATCATCTAATACAAAAACCTTATCTTTTATACTGCCTGAAATTGCTACATCATATGCAGCATCATCACCAGTGTTAGGATTAATATCAGCAATATGATTCACAAGCTGCAAAGTATCAGAGTCTGAAATATTAAATCTAAAATAACCATTACTAGAAGCAGCTGCAACTAATACATTATCAGAAATATCAATGCCCCTACAGGCATCTATGGTCTCGTAATGCCACTCATCTAAAACTTTAATTCCCAAGGGATCTGATTGCTTACTACATCCAATCAAAAACAATGTGATTAAAAAAAATATCTTCATGTTATGACTCCTTAATACAAAATATTAAAATTCGAACTAAATGAAATCTTATAAATGATCTCAAACTTATTAAACTCTTTAAAGTCTGAAACCCAGTAATAATCAGACTCAACTGTTCTTTTTCTAAACTTGAATTTAAACTGATTACTTATCTCATCAGTTAACTTCCTATCAATCCAGATTGAAAAATTAACCTCACTATGAGTCCTTCCATTATGCAATGCATCCTCCCATGAACTGAATGATAAGTTATTTTCATTCTCTGCTTTGTAAAATCTATTCTCAAGCATCAAAGATGTCCCCAAATTATCTAATAGATTAACTTTTCGAATCTTCTTTTTCAAACTAAAACCAAGGTTATGCTCTATATATGATCGATTGATCTTACTTGAAAAAAATCCATCACCACTTGATATATTATCACCATCTGAGTAAGAATACCATATACTATTAGACATCTTTAAAAATCTAAAATAATATTTTAGCTCTAATTGATTGATGCGAGTATCAAATTCAGTAAAACTGTTATTATAAAAATAGTTTGTCCTAATAAACCTTAGTTTAACCCAATTTTTATTTAATAAAGGTAGTGAATAGGAAAAAGAAAAACTTTCTATTGAGAAAGTACATATTTGATTTACATCAGTTGACATATCATGATCAATATAATTTCGCAAATAGTATTTTGGTATATAGCGATGTGCAAACTTAAACGATTGATAAGGTGCAAACTTTATACCTATCTGTGAATAAAGAATATTGAAAGATTTTTCTGGTGAACTAAAATAATGATTTCTTGATAAAGAAAAATCAAAATCAGTCTTCAAAGATGAAAATATATATGGCTGATAATCAATTTGAAGCTTAGGAGTGATATACCCGGTATCAAATGTATCTGAATCAATTATATTTGAAGATGTATTAGACTCTAAGTTTAAATTAGATAATCTAAATAAATTATTATCATAGCCAACTGACATTGAACTGGTATAATAGATAGGAACTCTGAACCCACTAAATATAGTATTAGTGTAAAGTACCGATAATAATAAAAGAGACAAAAGAAGTTGTCTAGTCTTTATCATATCTTTTTACTCTTATAAATGTATTGCTAGAATCTTCAATTGTAGCATCTTGAGTATTTGCATAATATGAGTTTTCTCTGGAATAGAATGAACCTTTACTTATTGTATAATAATGCTTTCCCTTAGGAACATTTATCCAGCATGTTCTCCATTTACTTACTTTCTCACCTGTTTCATTTAAATTGCTAAGGGAAGATAATTCAGACGAAAAGGAAAATGTTCCGATATCAAGTCCATTTTCTTTAATAAATAAGGAATAATTATTAACCTTAGAATTATGCGAGGGATTTGAAATTCTACTAAAAACTCTAATAGAAGTTGGACCCTCAACTTCAAACTTCAATTTATCTGAGTTTTCTTCCAATTTATACCAATATCTTGAAATTAACTTTCCACTTTTTTGGCTTTTAGTATCTATTTTATATTTTTTCTGACTATTTATTGTACTAATAGTTCTTGAAACAAGCTTGGATCTATCAATCTTATTAACCACGGTACGAACAATTAATTTTTCATTTGATTTTCTATTAATAAGTAAATTTTTAAAATCACTATATTTTACATCTAAAAACCAAATACCCGCATCTGTAGTAGCCCAGCCAGGTCTATTTTTCAAAGTATGCTTGCTCATTGATTTATCTTTAAATGAAACTGTTTTAGAAGTCCCATTTAAAGAAATATCAACTTTGAATTTTTGTTTTTCTTTTTTTTCTTTAGCGATTACTTCTCTTATGTATAATTTGATACGCAATGAGTCATCATTTGAAAATGAGCCCAAATCTGTAAATTTCAGTCCAGACTTATCTAATTCATAATACTTATAATTCTTACTCTTTTTCTTAGAATTAGATATTAAAACTGATTTTTCAGTTCCAACAGGATCAATTGGTTTTGCAAATAGTAATGCAAAAAAAGTAAGAATGAAAAATTTATATAATAGAATCATTGTCAATTTCTTTCATTTTATTATTAACTTGTATAAGGCTAGATATTGCAAGCCAAGCAATTAAAGCTAGAGAAGCTAAGGTGCTTAACCACACAACTGAGAAACGGTGCTTAGTTTTAACACCAAATAAATCACCACTACCAACCTTAACATTGTCATCATTAAAACTTAGATTGCTATACGGCAATCCATACCATTCACATAAGTTATTTATATTTCTAACATTAATAACAGGAATTTTCTGTTCACTTAAAAAATATTCAATTACAGGTATTATTTCTTGTTGATACTCGTATTCATCATAATATTCATCATCCAAGGCATCAGCTATAGCTTCGTCTTTACCAAAAATTAATCCAGGTAAATACATTTTACTAGTTGTAGAGTCACCTAAACTTGCTGAAGAGCCACCAATATTTACATAAGCTTTATAGTTACTACTTTGCTCTTTGTATTTTTTGATTCTTTTATTTACAGCCTCTTGCATTTGGGCGCCAGAGATAATATCATAATTATTTTTAATAATTTTATTTTCTAGTATTTGCTTTGTATAATCTGATAACTCATCTAATTGGTCATTATCCCCACCTAACGAAAATGCTTTACTTTTATAATTAAAAAAATCTGCATCAAGTAGAGTACTTTCAATTTCAATCCATGTTTTATCGATTTGATTTGCACCCCATGAAGAGGATCCTATCGAGCTAATAATTACTGGATATACATTTGATGCTTTACATGCAGAAAGAAAAGCAATATTTGCTCCTGGAAATGACCCTGTCATACTTACTGCGATAGTATCAGAAACATTAGAAATATTACTAGAAATGCCAATAGCACTAAACCAATCAATAAAAATCGCTGCAAAGTTAGGATTAGTAGTGGCTACTTTTGATTCTAAAAATCCTCTTTTTGTTGTCATTTGAGAATCGGTTGAGTCAACTCCAACAAGTCCTGATTTAAATCTATCAACAACTTTAGGCTTATCAAGTTCTTTTGTTAAATCAAGAGCATTCTTCATTATAGTTGCAGCTTCAATTTTGAGTTCATAATCTTTCGACTTGGTAAATGAATGTGATTGATATGAAACATATACAAGTAAGAGATTAATCATAGCTACTAAAACTAAAATATAAGTTCTTTTTATATAAGGTCTAAACATAGTGAGCTAAAACCATTAATATTAAGTTAATAAAACTAGCAATAATTAATATTATTGATGAAGTGTTTAAAATACCTTGTTTATCCATCCAACTCGCAATTAAACCAGGGATAAGATATCCCACATAGACAAGCTCACTGCTAGTAAATTCTGATAGTAAGTAACCAATTTGAACAATGAAGTATTGAATGAAGTTTAGCTCAGATATATCTAAAAGAGCAGATAAAGTTTCAACATCATATATGCTCTTTAAATGAATTGGAACCTCTCTAATAATCGAGCCAAGTATAAACGCTAATAGTAAGCAAAAAACAAGTCTTCTTTTACCGTATATAATAATATATCTTGATAATAAATTTAAAATAGCTAAGGTAAATAGACTTATTCCAAAAGTTGTTAATACCATAGCTGGAGAATGAAGATTTAAAGCAATATATCCAGGTACAATTAACCCCCCTGCTGTAACTCCAACAGATTCAGTAAGGATTAAACTAATAATCATCCCTAATCCTATTGCTATTGCAGGATTATCAATCATTTTTATAACCTTTTAATTTTCTCATAAATTCTTCACCCCAACCAACAATGTTGCCAATGCCAACAATCAGATAATCATCTAATGTAGATATTTTATCAATAATCTTACTAGAACTATCATCATAACTAAAAATAGAATAATCAATTTTATTCATATTTTCATAGCGTGATTTAACATCACTTTCTAAGTTGTCACCACGAATGATAATATGATCTGCTTTCATACTTGAAAATACTAAATCCAGTAACTGCTGGGTTCGAACTTGACGATCTGGCCTTGTATTTAAAAATATGGCTGTTTTTCTACTACCTTTAACATATTCGAAAATAATATTCCATGTCTTTAGTGTTGATTGGGGATCATTTGCTGCAAAAGCATTTACAAAATCAACGCTTGAGTTATTAATTGATAATTTAGTGATCGTAAGCGCCCCCGGATCTGGTATCATTTTCCTCATACCCTTAATTGCTTGTTCATTTTCAACTCCAAGGTCTTCACAAATATCCAATGCTAATGCAATATTATCAGGATGTTCAATGAATGGGAAGCCCTCCAAAAATTTCTTATCTAATTGTTTTCCACTGGAAAGGAAAAAAGTTGAATTATTCTTTATAGATTTATCTTCTAAGGTTTGATAATTCTCATCTTCAGATGTAAAAAATTTCTGATTATAGGGTACTGTATTGCTTAATGATTTTGCTATATGATTTAGACTATACCCCATTTCTTCCAAATGGTCAGCTCTCACATTTGTTAAAACTCCATAATTAGATTGAAGTATTTTATGTTCAGAGACCCATTGATATTGTGGCTGCACAGCCATACATTCCATAACTATAGCTTTAGGAGAATACTTGGCAAACCTACTTATCATTCTTATCTGTTCACCAATCGAAGCAGGGCGGAATCTTTGAATTACATGATCATCTCCATTACTATCAATAAATCTAGGAGATGACCCTGTAGTCTTAGCGAATGTTTTTATATCACCTGCTCTAAGACCAGCTGCTATTAACCTTGTAACGCTTGATTTGCCTCTAGTACCATTAACATGTATTCTGATTGGGATTTTTGAAATTGCATTTTTATGAATCCATGATTCAATTAACCCTAAACAAATTAAGAGACAAAGAATTAAAAGAAGAGCTAAAGTTGATACTGGCAATACTTTACCTTATGATTCAAAAATTAAGTTTATCATTAAAATAACATCTAAAATATTAATTGATTGATTCTCATCCATATCTGAGACAAATTGTCCTAGAGAGTCCAATGATTCAATCATTAAGATATGATTAATAACCATAACTATATCCAAAATATTAACTTCATCATCTTGGTTCACATCACCTGCATTTAAAACAGTTGTATTCCTCGTGGTAATAAAAATAGCACTTTGATCCTGCAAAGGAGCTGCAGCAGTAGGATAATTATTATTGAAGGTATACTCTATCCCATCATTAGACATATGGTTTTCGATACCTATTGTAGAATAGCAGCCATGATATGGAGTGTATTGACTATAGTCACCATTTGTAGTATTATTAAATTCTTTATATTGAATTTTTATTTCATCATCACCTGATGGAGTTATAGAATTATATAAAATTACTTGAAAAGTCTGATTATCACCATATTGATATGTTTCCATATTAAGCCATTCGATAATTACATATTCATCAGAAATATATTTAAGAACTTTTGATGTACCTGTAGTTTTCAAATCATCCCAAAATGCAGCTACCATTGGAGAAGGACCTCCTGCTCCAGGTAACTGATAATTTCTAAACGATTCCATATTTGAATAACCAAAAGATATCCAACCATTTGCACTTACAGATATTTGATCATAATCTTGTCCATAAAATGTAAATGTAAAGGGCAAATCAACATACTTTGTACTATTTGCTACACTACCATTTCCATTGCCTGAATGACTTATGCCTAAATTTAAACCATCTCCACCTTGACTGGGATCGAGCTCTATCCAATCATAAAATGGTGTCAGACTATATCCAACATCTGTCCAATCATATATATAATAGCCATATGAATCTGGACCCAATGGATCATTTTGAGATGCAACTCCAACAGAAATATTATCTAGTACAATATTTTGGCTGTAGCCATGCTCGTTAGCTATATTTAAGTTAAAAGATAATAGGGAACCATCAATCATATCATCACTAAATGATATAGAAAACGGCTCTGTATTTAGACTAGTTTGACCTGGTAAAATCGATCCTATATTAACTACTGAATCAAATATTTCAACTAATGAATTATTTATTGATATAGTCGCATTACCATTTTCAATAGCTTCCGTACCAATATTTTCAAATTCAACAAACATTTCAACCACATCTCCAGGATTGAAATCTGAACTGTAATTGATGCTATTAATTATAACATTAGGTGATAATACATTAAATGGAACATTAAAAATCCACTCTTCACCTTCATTATCATTATTAATAACCTTTAAAATTAGGTCTGTATTATCTGTTGATATTATATCTTGATTCAAATGTAATTGAAATGGACCAACTAGGCTTGTTTCAGCTGCAGCTAAATTATTAGATATCAGCCCATTACTAATAATTTCAATTTTATCTGAACTGGTTTCAATGTAGGATAATGAAGAAACATTGCTATTAGATAAATTTTCTAAATACATATATAGTTGAACAGTTTCTCCACTATTTGCTAAGCCATTTGGGTTAGAATCATTAATTCCTAAATCATCGTCAATGACAAGCAATTCGCTTTTATATTCAATGTGCCTATTTTCATTTATGATATTGATATTGCCAGAATGAGGGATAAAATTTTTCTTTAAAATTGTAACTTTAGCATTTGAGAGAGTTAATTCATTTAATTGTATGTTAGCATATCCACTTTCATTTGAGAATGTTTCATACACATTATCGTCATCGACATACAAAACAATTCGTGCATTATTCACATCATTACCTTGAATATCTGTAACATAAAACTCCAATAAATCTGACCCCATATTTATGCTATTATTATAATCTACATTAAATGCGGAAGGTGTATCAGTCCATAGGCTAAGAGTAGGATCTCCCATCAAATTATTCCAATGAGTAAACTTATAAGTCATACTATATGGATCTTGAGGATATGTACTATGCAACGCCATTTTACCACTAACAAGTGCTGCACCAGCTGTTGAAACACCTTTAGCAAAAATTCCATCATAGATACCCATATCCACTATATTATTTGGTACAGTATGTGTTGATGATGTAGCAGTTCCAACTGCTGCAACTGCCCCTTTTGGATTTGCTATTGAACCAGCCTTTATAAATGACTCTGCAATTGAAGTTCCATTAAAATCTCCTGTTGCACATGTAATAAATGTGGCAAAGGGAGTCATGTAGCCATTATTTGCATTATTGATATTAGTTGACCCAAACCCACTAGTTCCTATGTATCCTCTATAATTAAAATAAAGAATCCCTTCTTGTAAACGATTTTGCATCCAACTACTATAGCTACCACAAGAGTAGCATGTACCCACATCTTCAAATTCATACACATTCAAAATATTTTCAATATATTCATTAGTTATAATTGCTGAGTTTCCAGTCGATGATGGGTCGCCTACCAATGCAGAACTTTCATACCAATCAGTTCCAGTAAAATCAAAATATGTAGCTTTTTCATAGGCAATTGTTTTATTAATAATATTGCTAAGTTCTGATGAGCTACTGGCTGAAATTCTACCAACAATGACCTCTGGTAATAAATCTCCTCCTTGTATGAGACTATAAGGATAATCGCTAGAGCCTCCACTTGCAGATGAATAAGGTACTTGATATGATCCACTTGTATCGCCTACAAGAGTTACATACTCAGGAGGGAAATCCCAATTAAAATAAGCATTTGAAATATAATCTGAGATAGCATTAAAACTAGTACCTATCTCAGATGTACTTACTGAATAAACTTTATACCCCTGCTCTTTTCTCCACTGAATTAAATCTTGAAGATAACTATTTGAAATAGATGCACCTCCACATATGTATAATATTGATGGTTGAGTTTCTATCAATCTATTGCTTAAGTCTAGATTAATCACCATGCTTGAAAGAAGTTTTTCAAAATCTAATGAAATTGGAACAGTATATTTTTGACTATTATCGTTTAAAGTATCAAATTCATCAATTATAATATCAAAAGCTTTAATCATGGTTAAAGTTTGTTGTTCTTGATTGTAGTGAATTGGATAAACGTTAATTTCAACAAGATTAACTCCTCTCATATTTAATGTGTTTGATAAAATATTAGAGTTTAAAAGCTCATCATCTAGATCAACATCAATATTTTCAATAATATAAGATTCAAGTATTTCTATATAAGCCGAATACTCCTTGCCTTCTTGGATCATATAGTAAGTTGTGAATGGTGTAATTCCATTTTCAATAAGGAAATCTGGCGTTATCGTGTATTGCTGATTAAGTTTTTCTGACAGTCCAGTATGAAGAATGTTACTTGATACATTAATCAATTTCTCAGAATCATTATAATGAGTTGTATATGTAGTATTATTTTGTTGAGCACAAAATATTACAGAAATGCTTATTAATAGCGTAACTAAATTGATATACATTCTCCTCTCTTTAAATAAACTAACAAAAAAGTTTACTTTATAAAATCTAAATTTTATTCGCTAAACAGCAACGTAGCTCGTGTATGTTTTTGATAAATTCTAGCTAATTTAAGAATTATGAGTTAACAATATAAGATAACTTTGTTACAAGTTGTAATACAAAGGAAAAGCCGTAAGTAGTAATTTCGTCTTAGTTAATTTGTAAATAAATAAAATTATATTTAGTGATTACGGTAGATTTTTATAAATTTCAAATATAAATCAAAAACAAACTATTTTCGTAAAATGCTAAGGAGGCAATTTTGAAAAAGTCAATCAAAAAATATTTTACTGGTTTTACTCTAGTTGAAATTCTTATCGTTGTAGTGATTGTAGGAATTTTGGCTGCAATCGCAATACCAACATATTATAGCTATGTCCGAAAAGGCTATGCAACTGAAGCTAAAACTCAAATGAAAAATATTGTTCAAGCTTCAGAAATATATAAAATGGAAAATGATAGCTACCCACCTGATTGTTGGGAAACTCTCAAAGAAGAAGATTACCTAGAAATAAAAAAATCAATTACAAAAAAATGGGAATTTGAATGCTCTTTTGATGAGGATGGAGAGGGCGGAACCCTATCTGCTACAAGTACCGAAGAAATGGGTGGTGGCGGAGGAAAAAAAATTGAATATAATAAAGAAACCGGAAAGTATACAGGTTACGGTCAATCTAATTCAGGTGGAGAGTAAATACCTTTAATGTCATTTTCAATAAAAGAATTACTTAAATATGCTCTAGATAGCGGCGCATCTGATTTGCACCTTAGCGTAGGNAANATCCCNATGCTNAGAATTCATGGTGAAATGAAAAAAATAAAATCNCCNGAGCTTGATTTGAAATCTATGGAAAGNATTAGAGATGANATANTAAANTCNAANCAAAAGCAAATTTTCAAAGAAGGNTTAGAAATTGACTTCTCAGCTGAACTTNAANANAAGGGTAGNTTTAGAGTNAATTTTTTCAATCAAATNAATGGACTATCTGCTGTTTTTAGAACTATTTCCAATGATATCAAAAGTTCAGAGGAACTAGGTATCCCTCCTTTAGTAAATAGTTTAGCCATGAAAGATAGAGGGCTTATTCTTCTNACNGGACCAACNGGAAGTGGAAAGTCAACAACACTAGCTGCAATGATTGATCATATCAATGAAAATAGAAATTGCCATATTATAACTATTGAAGACCCTGTTGAATACTACCATNCTTCTAAAAATTGTCTTATAAATCAAAGAGAAGTAGGNCATTCTACCCACTCGTTCGCGAATGCACTGAGGTCNGCATTAAGAGAAGATCCAGATGTAATCCTAGTTGGCGAGATGAGAGATTTAGAAACCATACAATTAGCATTAACAGCTGCTGAAACTGGACATTTAGTATTATCAACTCTNCATACATCAAGTGCTGTCAAAACAGTAGATAGAGTAATAGATGTATTCCCATCTGGCCAAAAGTCTCAAATAAGGTCAATGCTTTCAGAGAGTTTAGTTGCAATAATTGCTCAAAAATTACTACAAAATAAAGAAGGAAATGGAAGAATTCCAGCTAGTGAAATGATGATTGCAAACTCTGCTATAAGAAATTTAATAAGAGAGGATAAGATTTACCAAATACCTTCTCTAATTCAAGCTGGTAGTCAAGAAGGAATGCATACNCTTGACCAAGATTTACAGCGACTGCTATCCCAAGGTGCNATAAATAGAGAAGATGCACTTCAAATNGCAGAAGATCCTGACAACTTTCAAAAAGGTATTTTCTAATTTAAATGTCAAAATTTAAATTATTTCAAGGCTTTACTTTGACAGAGCTTCTTGTGGGAATTTTATTCTCAACCATTACAGCTTCTGCTGTAATAAGTGGCTCAATCTATGTAAAAAAAACACTAAATAATATCCAATATAAAGAGTTGGCTTTTGAAAAATTAAAAGGACATACAGAATTTTGGAAGGGTCGTATAGCTGCTAAGGATATACCTACTAACCTTTCAGATTGTGAAGAAAATGTATGTTTAAAAGAAAATGAAGATGAGGATTGTATATTCAAAGCTACTGAGTTGTGCTATGAAATGAATAGTGTAAACACTGAGGATTCAAATGCTAAGCGATGGGAGTTAACCACTACAATCAATTGGGAAAATAGTAACCAAGGAGAGAGGGATTTAAGTTTTTATGTTATTCAAATGGAATTTTAAATCTAAGAAATACAAAAGAAGTACTCATCAAGGTTTCACTTTGGTTGAAGTAATGGCTGCTATAATTATTTCTTTATCTGTTTTTTGGGGAATAATGAACTTGTATGTTGATATTGTAAAAAATCAGGTGAAAGATCAAACAATGGCTGATATTAGATTTAATTTATCTTCAGCTATGGATATGATTTCTCGTGATGTAAGGAATGCTGACTCTATTAGTATTAGTACTACTACATACTCAAAAAAAATTGACTTATATAATTTTGATAGAAATGGCGATATTGAAGAACTACATTCATATAGTGCAAAAAATGATTTAGGGATTTTATACAATGACGAACCGATNATTATACCGGGTCGACATTTATTTAATAATGAAGGTCCATATGAAATAACAATTGAAGATTTTGACTGTAAATTAGCTTTAAATGTATACAATACCTCAAAAAGGAATTTAAGGGATAATTTTTTTGACCTGACTGTTGAGTTTAAAGTTAAATCAAACAGCGATAATGACTTTGAGAAAATTTATACATTTGAGCAACAAATATTTGCATTAAATCAATTTTCTATAACTAAATCTGATGATGATGATGAATCGCAAGATATATAAATGATNAACAACATAAAAATAGAAAATCATTCTAAAAAATTTTATAGTGGTTTTATACTACCTACTTCATTATTTTTTATGTTTGCAAGTGCTGCAGTAGTTATGGTTTATTATAATTGGCTAAGCAACCAACTTAATGAATTAGATTATAGAATTGCTGTAACCAAAGCTACTTATAATGCAGAGAGTGGAATTGCTGAAAAGGCATTCCCCTACTTATTGCAAAGCAACTATGTCACTGGCACAGTTTTAGAAGGGCGCTCTCTAGATGTTGAGGAAATTGGCTTAAAGATGGGTAGTTATAGAGAAGTAACAATGACTAAAAATAATTTATATAATGAACGAATTGGATCTGCAATTGGCTTAGCTACTTGGGGACCTAATAATTTAGATACATTTTTAGAAAATCTGAAATTATTGGTAGTCCTGAGGGTTTAGGAAAGTATATGTATTTTACAAATACTGAAAGAGCTGGAGGTGCACCCATGACTTTTGGACCTCCTGGATTTGTAAATGGAGAAAGAAGAGGTGTTAAGTTTTATGGATCAGATGTCATTGATGGAATTGTTCAAACCAATGATGAAATTTATTTTTCTGATACAGGTTGTCCGGATTTTAGTGAAGCTGAGTGGTATTTAACACCTGGAAATAATGGTCCGGCAAATGGTAATTGGGGTGGATGCTCNGGTAATGGCTGGAATGCGCTTTTCTCTCCCCAAGAGGTTGATACAAGTACAAGATGTGAATTAAAATGGCCTCCACCTGGATATGAGAATATGAAACAAGGTAATGCTGACTCTCAATTAAGAATTATCCCTGCAGGAATAATAAATAGAGGTGGAAATGGAGCAAAAGACACATTAACTATGACAGAAATTGAGTTTTTTAATACTGGAGAATATATGGTTACTCAGTGGTGGTTTTTACCTCCTCCCCATTTAAAATCTGGATTAAGCTCAACTCAAGTAATAAACCCTTATCCACAGCATTTAGATGGTTTCAATGAACTATGTAATTCCACTCCAGGGTGTAATCCAGCAACTTTTAACTATAATGATGATAAAGCTGCAGGTTTTCCAATTCTTGATCAAATTTGTGTATCTCCTACTGAAACTGGAGATCCTACAGTGCAAGATATTTCAATTTATGGATGCAAGCCATATCTTGATTCCCTTATGTCATATCATGGTAAATACATGATACCAAATAATATTTATGATAATCCTCAAATTGAAACATTAATGGATCCTTTTTCAAGCAACGGGCCATATTTTGATGATCCAGAATGTCCACCAGGTGAGAACTGCTATCCTTTTGGNCCTCATGGTATAGCAGGTCAACACTTTGATTTTGAGCATAACATTGATAATCCAAATAATCCTAATTTACCAATAAATACTCTTCCTTATCCAGGAGCTCCTCCATATATTTATAATTCACAAGGAGTAATTTATGTTGAAGATGGTCCTGTAAGGGTNAAAGGTAATTATAAAGGTAGATATTCAATTGTTACNGATCCTTATACACTTTACAGAAGACATGCATGCAATGATAGTATTTTAAATTGCAACACAGAGCTTGATACAATGTGGAATAATATTTGGATTATAGATGATTTAGTAAATGCTGACACAGATGGTAGTGGAAATATGGCACTTCATCAACCAAACTTAGAAACTTGTAGGGGTGGTAGTAATAATGTATTAGGACTAGTTTCTGGAGCAAANATAGTAGTAGCAAATACCCCNGAAAATGGGGCAAACAATGGTTGNCCTAGTGGTAATTGCCCCTATCCTACTTCTTCACATGGAGTTAGAATTAATGCACACATGATTGCACTAAATGAATCTTTTGTAGCTCATTATTGGCAGAATTCATCAAATTCTATACCAACTAACCCAGGATGGGTAGGTAATATTTATGATCCATATTTTACCCCTAACGATGAATTTGATAGGGATACTGGATTTCCTCCGTGGGCAGATGGAAGAGGAAGAAATACTGCAAATGGAACTGGTGGCAGCGATAGAAGAGGCACCATTTTACTTTGGGGTGGTGTATGTCAAAGATATAGAGGATATGTTCAAAGAAATCCTACAAGTCAATATGGAAATCAATTATGGGTAGGCTATCAAATTAAAGATTATAACTATGATGACAACTTATTGTGTGGAGGACCTCCTGCATACCCTGTCGTAGAATGTAAAGGTGGAAATGGAGAAATTTCAATTAATATAGTTTCAGCAAAAACATCAAAAGGACTAGAATAATGTCAATTAGTATTGATATAGGAACAAGTGAAGTTAAACTAGTAGAATTAAACACAGTAAATGATGATGCTGTCGTATCAAAAGTGCACTCCAAATCAACATGGAGNGATTTAAATTCTTTTNATCCTGAAAAATTAGAAAAATCNAATTGGGTGGCATGTATTAATGATATNTGTANAGATACTAAAACTAATACCAAGAAAATTAAATCTTTGACAACTGCAATATCTGGTAAAAATTTATCTGTAAAAGAAATTACCACNCTNGAAATGAATGAAGATGAATTATATCAATCATTAGAGTTTGAAGCAAAAAAACATATTCCTTTAGATGGAACTGAGGCTGTAATGGATTANTCTATTATTGGTAAAAATAATAACGAAATAGATAAAATTGATGTNTTANTAGTTGCTACTACAAAAAATATAATCAAACANTTTGATTCTATAGTAAGNGATTCTGGATTTAAAAATTCAATTTTTGATGCAGAACCTATTGCTATGGCTAATTGNTTGACTCATAATTATGGTATTCANGAAGATGGAATAGATGTCATTTTAGATNTAGGAACNAGNACTTCCACTCTTGTTGTTTTTGGTAAATCACAGACATTTTTTACAAGAGAAATAGAAACTTCAGGTTTTACTATTATAAAAGATATAATGAAAAAATATGACACTGANTATTCTGATGCAAAGGATATACTNGAAAGAGATGGAGTTNNATCTTTAGATAGCAATTCAATCGNNNGTGANAGNAATGCATTTAGTCTAGAATCTGCTGAAAAAACTATNTTTAGCAACCTAGTTGACGAAATAAGAAANTCTNTNAGATATTATGTNAAATCAAATAATGGAAATTCAAATTTTAAACGATTATTTATTTCGGGGGGCTTTGCTGAAATAAANGGTCTTAAAGATTTAATAGCTGATGAACTACGAATAGAAACTGAGATACTAAACCCATTCAATAAAATAGTAAGTGATGTGAAGATTGAAAACCCATCAAAATTTACTGTTGCTGTTGGATTAGCNTTAAGGGGAATGATGTAATTGAAGAATGATAATTTCATATTAATAAATCTAAATCAAAATATTAGTAAAGCTAGGCAGGCTGCCTATAAAGGTAACAGAGATAAATGGATTATATTTGGATTACTATGTTTTATATATNTTGGTCTTATTGCTTGGTTTGTAAATATAAATTCAAACTACAATGAGCTTATTAGTNTTCGNGAAGACACAATAAGTAAAATTAAAAAAGATACTAGAGATTTAAAGAANGAAATTAAAAGGCAACTCGAAAATAGAAATAAAAATCTAAATGAANATAATAATNATAAAGTCAACCTATTAAACCTATCTAAAAAAGATATNGAATTAGCATATAANATTGGTGAAAAAACTATTCCTTGGTCAGAAAAACTAATGCAATTATCTGAAATNACNNCTGAGGATATGTGTATNACAAAGTTAGAATANGCTAANAATAGTTTAAATATTTCTGCTATATCTAAAATAAAAGACAAGNCACAAAAAGATCAAAAAATACTTAATGATTTTATAACNCTACTTGAAGGTCATGAAGATTTTGGTAAAGAATTTATAGAATACGAACTTAGAAATAGTAAAAGAGTATCAAGGGGTAGNAATCCGTACTATCAATTCCAAATTTCTGCTCCATTAAAGAAGAAAATCAAAAATAGACTNAATGATATTGTTATTGAAGAAGAAATTCCTAAAAANATAGAGCCTANNATTGAANANAAGGCTGAANCTAAAGTTACAGAAAAGNNTGAAGNNAAGGTTGAAGANNANNTTGANGAAAAGGTTGANCCTAANGTNGAAGANAATAANTATTCAGATGATATAATTNAATTAGCNAAAGATATTNANATNNAAGATCCTTTNNNNGANAANGTGAAAAAATTTCAAACAGNTCTNAAACTTTTTTCAGAAAATGATATTGAGTTTGGCTTCCTAGAGTCTGTNACAATTATNAANAGAGATGAAATTNTAGGTAAAAAGCCAACANCAAGATTNCAAAAAGAGTTGATGAAAAAAAATAAGGAAATTGCNTCTGAACNAANNCTCAANTAAGGTNCNTAAATATTCAAAAAATATAATTGCTGCTGCCNAACGCTTAAANAAGAACCAAAACAAATCTAATCTTGTTGCAGTCAAACGATTCCAAGAAGCGACAGGCATAGCAAATGAAAGCAGCGCTAATTATGGACTTTGGGATGATTTGACACGCATTAAATATGAAGATGTTTTACAATCAATAGCGGAAAAACAATGAAAAGAAATATTATTTTATTTAGCATCACAATTTTATTTATTTTAATAATGACAACACTTTGGTCTTTTGTATTAACTGATAAGTATGATCAAATTATTGATCTTGAAGATAGTCAAAAAGAGGCAAATGAAAAATTTATTACAACCCAGATTTTATCTGATAGTTTGTACTATGTGTATAACATGTTTGAAAAGAATCTTGCTCAAAGTAAAAATGATCCATTAAACAAGCAAGCATCTCGAACCTTTATTAATGATTTAACAGATATTTTTAGTAAAATTAATATTAATGGAGTTGGAGTCAGTCCAGCTAAAAAGTATAAAAAGGGTAAATATACATATATACCTTATGAGCTTGAATTTACATGTGATTATCCCAGGTTTGGTAGATTATTAGCAGAATTATCTGCTAGCGAGCGAATTATAAAGATAGATGAATTTAAATTTATTAATACTCCAGATCAAGTTAGGAGGTCTACTGGTGATAATAAACAATTACCTGGAGCAAAAATAACCATGACAATTTCAACTGTAACATTAAATAAATAATTCTATGGATAAACGAGAAAACCTACTTTGGCAAATGATAATTACAATAGCTTTTATCGCTATTGCATATGTTGGCTATTCATTATACTACGATAACGATGGATATCTTCGGCTACTAGATGATTTTGAATCTGAAGAAATTGGTACTGATAGGCAACTAAAAGAAAAAGTGCAAAAACTTGAAATTAGCTTAAAAGAAAAACAGGACTTTATTACAGATGGTAGTGAAACAAAATACTACATCGGCCCAGAAGATAATCCTTCTAACTTATTATCAGTGATAAAACTTGAAGGATTCGAATCTATGGCTAATCAGCACTTAAAAATAGATAATATTAGATATAGCAAAAGATACAAAGGATATAAAGCAACCTTGATTAACTCTTATGGTGATATAGTGTTTAATTTATCTCTAAATGATACTATTTCAGGTGGAAAAATTGTTGATATAGGTTCAGACTTTGTAGTTTTTGAAAAAGATAATGAAAGATTTACATACGATATGTATAATGAGGAAGGTCAATAATGAAAATAACTTTTTTAGAAAAAAATAACATTTTAAAAACCATAATCCTAAATCAAATGAAAAAGACATTAATATGTTTATTTGCTTTTTCAGGTTTATTTGCTAACCCACAACTTGATGATATGGGAGAAATAACTATTAAAGCCGTAGACTCTAGTCTTTCTGGGATATTATCTATACTTGCAGATGAAAGTGGATATAACATTGTTACTGGCCCAAATGTTAATTCATCTGAAAGAATTACTATCAATTTAGTTGATACTCCAATTGATCAAGCTATCGATATGATAGTTCGTGCGGCTGGATTAAGCTATGAAATACAAGGTAATTCCATTCTAATTGCAAATGCAGATCGATTAAATAGTGATGTTGGAATAAGTTCTCATGTGATTCCACTAAAATATGCTAACGCAGAGGATGTTGTTGGTTTACTAGCAAATATTACTGAAAAAATTACTGTTGATAAAGCAGGTAATAATTTATTAGTTACAGTAAGTCCAAAGAAATTAGCTGAAATTCAAACTATAATAGAAGAAGTAGATAAACCTGCAATTCAAATAATGCTTGAAGCTAAGCTTATTGAAGTTGCTTTATCTAATGAAGATAAGGAAGGTATTGATTGGGCTAAACTTTCTGAATTAACAACTATCATTGCTGAAAGTGGTGTTCCTCTTCAACTTGATGGTGGAGGCGAAACTGCTTCTTTACTCCCAGGAAGTTCATTTTCCACTTCTACTGAGGGGCTAGTAACTGAAACTCTCACACCTCAGGCTTTCCAACAACTTCCATCTGAAATGTATTTTCAAAGAATAACCGGTAAAAATGCTGGTTTCAGTAGACAATTGACCGCATTTGAAGTTACTCTAGATTTCTTGATGAAAAATAATAGAGCAGATATATTAACAAATTCTCAAGTCGTGACATTGAATGGTCATGAAGCCACAATTTCTATGGTTGATGTGGTTCCTTATATACTATCAAGCGGAGGTCTTGGCGGACAAGTTCAAGTACAAAGAGAAGAGATAGGTATAAAATTACATATTCTGCCTACTGTTAATACAGATGGATATATAACAACATCAGTTAGACCTGAAGTAAGCTCAATTTTTGAATTTATTGGCCCAGATAGAAACATCCCATGGGTTAAAAAAAGGCAATCTACGACAACAATTAGAGTAATGGATAATGAATCAATAATAATAGGTGGGCTTCTATCTCTTGATAAAAAGAAGGTTGAACATCGTGTCCCTTTCTTTTCAAGCATTCCGTTTATTGGTGAACGTTTTTTTAGACATAGTTCTGAAATTGAATCAAAAACTGACCTTGTAATACAAATTACTCCAAAAATTATTTATGATAATTACAGCGGCATTAACAAAAATCAATTTCATAGAGAGACCGAAAATGAATCAATAAATTATGGTTTAGATGTGGATGATAATAAAAATGCTAAAAAGAAAACAAAAAAGTCCGACAAAAAGAAAAAGGAAAAGTAATCTATGAAAAGCATAAACTATTCAAACTATAAAGTGCTATTAATATCTATTTTCTTACTAATATTTTCACTTTCTTGCGATAATTCAGAGCCAGTTTCGGCTGAAAATCCAAATTTAACATATACTATTTCAGTTCAAACAGAAGTAAGGAATTGCCATCTATTAAATTGTGTTGAAAATACAACCTACGCATATGATGTTGATAATCCTCTTGCCACAGACTATCATTTATATTTTCAAATAGAAATACTTGATTCAGATGATGAACCTGTTGAAGGGGCTGAAATCAATGTACAAGAATGTATTCTTACTGGTGGTAATTCTTCAAACTGTGAATCAACTACGTCCAGCTTTGCATACTTTGATGGTGGAAGCTCCACTACAAATAGCGAAGGTATTTTAGAGGGATACTGGAAAGATAATGGTGAAAATGGCTTATTCAATGTTACTTTTACATATACAGATCAATATGAAACTATTAATCAAACAACTGAGCAAATTACTGTTAACTCTCTTTCAGATTTCATTAATTTAAGTGTTACAACCTCTACTAGCGAAGTTTTTAGTGACAACACAAATGTAACTTATCAAACTACTATTTCAGCTAGAGTGTTAAATGAGTATAACTCTTCAATGCCAAATATTCCAATCTTATTCAATCTTCTTACAGATGGTGTAGGTTCATTGGATAATTCATTAGCCTATACATCTGATACCGGTGAGCCTGCATCTGCAGTATACACAATAGAGCCAGCATCAATTCCAGGTCTAAGTAGCAATAATGTTGATGTTGTTTTTAGTATATCTGTATTCAATGAAGATATTGCTGAAACTCTTGAAGCGACATATCCTGTATCTGGTGGACAAGAGCCAGAATATGATATAGCAGAATTCTATTTCTATCCAAACTATGAGTCAATTCCTCATGATCAATATGATAATACAGAAATATCAGTAATTGCAAAAAATCAAGCTGGAGTTGGTATATCTAATGTTCTAGTTAGATTTGCTCTTGATGCTGAAGAAAGAGGATCAAATGGTGAAATAAGTCATGAATTTGAATATACCTGTTGCGAAAACTCAGATTCAGATTCTACTATAGTTGAGGGTCAGAATGGTGTAGCTAGTGTTACATATACAAATATTCAAGGTGGAAATGATATTTTAACTGCCTATGTTTTAGACCCCTTTACTTCAGAGATTTTAACTGATTCTGATGGCAATCAAATAGGAGCAGATAATATTACAATAGTTAATAATGAGGCATGTCCTAATTGCGATGAAGATTTGAGATTGGTTGCTTCAAATTATCTGTTACCTGATAATAACGGCATAGAATCAACTGATGTATATGCTTTTTACACAGATTCATTAGGAAATCCGCCAGAGCTAAATTCGTTTATGACATTCTCTGCTATCCAAGCTGATCATGATAATGATGGTGAATGGCTAGAGGCTGGATCACTAAATCCTGAAAATGGATTATTTGTTTCTGCTCAAGCAGGTGAACTTGATGACCCTATATTTAATAGTTTTCCAGATGACACTACAATTGTTTATGCGAAAACAACCTTTAATGCAGAAACTGCATCAGGACTTGTTAAAGTAGTTGGACTTTATGAAGGCTTAACAGATACGCTTGGTGTCCAAATTTCATCATCATATGCACACTCAGTTTCTATCACCCCCCCCTTCCCAAGTGTTATCTCTGTGCAAGGCAGTCCAACAGATGAGTCTACTGTACTGGAAGCAGTCATAACTGATGCTTTTGGAAATAATGTCACTGAGCCATACGTAACTAGGTGGAAGTTAACTAATGAAACAGTACTTGGAGGTGTTCATCTGGATGGAAATGAAAATTTAACTGATGCCTATTCAATTTCAACATTGGGTGTATCAAATGTAACAGTTAACTCAGGTCAAGTACCAGCATCAGTGGCAATGAATTTAGAGGTCCATCCATTTTCTGTCTTAGAAACCATAGAAAATGCAGATGAACTAGATGCCCTAGATGTAGATGATTTAGATGGTGATGGCTCAACTAGTGATAGACTATATGAGCCTATTTGCTCTGCATATTCAGTCCCATTAACAGTTGCTTCAGGGCCAGCAACTTCAGGTATTATTGGATACTCTTTTTTAGAAGCTGAAAATATTGGAGGAGGATTAACAGAAATGCCTGTTTCAATAATGCTTTGGGATACATGGGCAAATCCCGTAGTTGATTCAACATCTGTTTATTTTACATTAAACCCAGAAAATTTAGCTGAAATTGGAGCTGAAGCAAAAACTAATAATGTAAAGCCGGGAGGTGACCCTGATTCAGATCACTGGCCTGGTGTTGCTTGGACCACAATTACATATAACTCAGCACAGCTTCACGAGGTTCCTGAAATTTTAGGATACACAACCGGTAGCTTCTGTTCTGATAGCCTGTCTTCCTATGAAGAATGCGAAGAATTAGATTTAGAATGGCTTACAAGTCAACAAATTGTTGTTTCAAGCTTTGCTAATCCTGTAGACTATGAGAATGTTTGTGTAGATTGCTCATTGTCATTACTTCCATTATCTGATACTCAAGTAGATTGGGCTTGCCCTGCAAACCCTAACCCTAATAATGATACTTTTGAAGTTATTTTAAGAGCTCAGCTTCTTGATTTTTATGGTGTACCAGTGCAAGGCTCTAATGTTGAACTAATATATACAGGTTCACAGGGTGCTCCTACAGTTGAAGCAATCTTAAACTTATGCTACTTTGATATAAACGGTAATGATGAATACGATGATGGTGAAGAACAGTTTGATACCGATACGGGTGAACCACTTACTCAAGAACAATGTGATGCCACAACAGTACTTACTTGGGGGCAAGCATTTATTTTGGAGCCACCTAGCAATCAAGTGTTGACAGATGATGATGGAAATAAATATTTTAGGATTACATTTAATCATAATGAGTGCACGCTAACAGCATCTGACCCTGAACAGTATACATGTACAAGCCCAACTATCTTTGCAAATCTTGTAAATCCAAATGGGGCTCAAAGTGACGAAGTAAGTGTAACGCTGCTTAGCACTTGTACAGATTAAAATTGAAAGGATAGTTTAATGAGTTATAATCCACAATTTGCAAAACTTGGTGAGATTTTAGTTAATGAAAAGATCATAACTGAAGAGCAATTAAATCAAGCTTTAGCAGAACAAAAAAACAAAAAAGATAAGCTTGGAAATATTCTTATTTCAAGTGGAACAATCACAGAAGATGATTTGGTAAAAGCATTTTCTCTGCAGCTTGGAAGTAAGTCTATTAGTGAAGATGAACTTTTAAAAGCTCCAGAAGAAACTGTAAAGCTTTTAGCTGAAGATTTTGCAAGAGAAAATAATGTAATCACGCTAAAACAAACAGATAACTCAATATATGTTGCAATGGAAGACCCTGAGGATGTTGCAACAATCGATGCAATAAAAAAGCTCACTAATTTAAATCCTGAAATTCTAGTTGCAGGAAAAACTGCTATAAGTAATGCAATTGAAACTCTATATGAAAGAGTTAAAAAATCTGGAGAAGTTGAAAGCGCTATTTCAAATATAAAAGTAGTCCCCGGCAGTGAGGAGGATGGAGATGAATTAGATTTAGTGGAAGAGAAAGTTTCTGCTAAAGATGCTCCATTTGTAAAATTAGTTAACCTAATTTTAACAGAAGCAATTAAAGAAGATTCATCTGATATACATATAGAACCTGGTAGGGATGAAGTGAATGTCAGGATAAGAGTTGATGGAGTTTTAATTAGAATAATGACCCCTCCTGCTTCATCTCTTAATGGTATAGTAACAAGGATAAAAATTCTATCTAAACTTAATATTGCTGAACATAGATTGCCACAAGATGGTAGAATGAAAATCAAAACATCTTCAAGGGATATCGATGTGAGGGTTTCTATCCTACCTACAGTTCATGGTGAAAAAGTTGTTCTTAGATTACTTGGAAGTGGAAAGTTATCTCTTAATCTTAGTAATCTTGGTTTTGAAGAAAAAAAATTAACTACATTTAAAAAATGGATAAATCAACCATATGGAATGATAATTATATCTGGACCAACTGGTAGCGGTAAGTCGACAACGTTGTATGCAGCCCTTCAAGAAATACATTCTGAAGGAATTAATATAACAACAGTTGAAGACCCAGTGGAATACCAATTACCAGGGATCAATCAAGTGCAAATGCATGATGAGATAGGATTGAACTTTGCAGCATCATTAAGATCTATTCTTAGACAGGACCCAGATGTATTGTTAATTGGTGAGATAAGGGATGAAGAAACTGCAAACATTGCTGTTAAATTTTCTATGACTGGTCACCTGGTATTCAGCACTGTTCATGCTAATGATGCTACATCAACAATCGCTAGGCTACTAGATTTAGGAATTCCTCCATTCTTGCTCGGTTCTTCATTAAATCTTGTAATGGCACAAAGACTTGTAAGAACAATTGATAAAGATAATAAAGAGAACTATACGCCTACAAAAGATGAGTTAGATCTAATATCTTTCCCAAAGGATAAACAAAAATCTACAAAGTTTCTTAGAGGAATTCCTAGTAGAGACAATCATAATACTGGGTATAAAGGTCGAACTGCAATTCATGAAATTCTAGAAGTTGATAATCCTATGAAAAAATTAATTTTTGATGGTGCGAATCAAAATGAAATTAAAAAAGAAGCTATTAAAAATGGGATGACACCTCTAAGAGATGCTGGAATCTCAAAAATTGTTAGTGGCGATACAACTATTGATGAAGTTCTAAGAGCAACAGTAGAAGATATTTAATGCCTTCCTACGAATATATTGTAAGAACTCAAGATGGTAAGCGGCTTGAAGGAAAAATAGAAGCTGAAAACTTAAATCGTGCAAACGAAAAACTTGAAGAAAAAAAATTCACCATTGTAAAGTTAAAAGAAAATGAAGTAGCATTTGACTTCCTGGGACCATTTCTAGATAGATTAAATCTAGAAATGGAAAAGTTTAAAAATCGAATTCCATTATCAACTCTTGTTTTCTTTACACGTCAACTTTCAACCATGTTTTCAGCTGGACTTACACTAGAAAAATCTATATTTTTTCTATCACAGGAAGAAAAAAATAAAAAATTCAAGAAAATACTTGGTGATTTAGATCAAAATATAAAAAGGGGAATGCTTTTATCTGATACGCTTGAACGACATCCAGGTGTTTTTTCTAATCTTTTTATATCAATGGTAAGAGCTGGAGAAGTGAGTGGTAAGTTATCTGAAACTCTTGAAGAATTAGCTGAATATCTTGAGACTGTAGAAGAAACACAGAGAAAAGTTAAGTCAGCAATGTATTACCCTGTTTTTATAATAGGATTTCTTGTAATTACTTTATTTCTAACATTCACATACCTAATTCCTAGCTTTTCAGATGTCTATGACCAATTAGGGTCAGAACTTCCATACTATACTGTGCTTATGGTAAATATAGGAGAATGGCTTCAAGCGAATGTATTCTTTGTTTTATTTTCAAGCTTTACATCTTTGACAGCAATATGGATGGCAACACTTACCGATTCAGGTAAATTATTAAAAGACAGAATGCTACTCAGGATTCCAATATTTGGTAAAATAATAAAAGATAATATCTTAAGCAAATTCTCAAAGACTTTTGGTATCCTAGTGAATGCAGGAGTACCAATTATAGATACTCTAAATTTAGTTAAAAAAGTGGTTGATAATAGAGTTTACGAGCTTGCTACAATTGAAGCATCAACAAATATCGAAAATGGTGCAAATATATCACAAGCACTTAAAAATACTGGAGAATTCCCATCAGTAATGATACAATTGTTATCCACTGGAGAAGAAACTGGAGAAATTGACACTCTATCACTTAAGGCTTCAG
>PCDA01000009.1 GCA_002591605.1 Fidelibacterota bacterium | reverse complement strand
TGATTTCATAGCGTGTCGGTTTATTTTCTATTTCAATATTAATTGATTTCATCGATAGTTTTAGAAATTTGGTTAGCTAAATATTTAGGAGAATTATTATCAGCTTGGATAACAATATTAGCACAATCTAAAAAATATTTTTCTCTCTCAGATTGATAATTAATTAATTTTTTCTCAATATTAGTTGTATTATACAATAATGGTCTATTTTCTTCGCTTGGTATATATCTATCTATAAGAGTGTCTATTTCACACCGAAGAAAAATCTTATATCTATATTTAACTATATGTTCAATGGTTTTATCATTTACAGCTCCACCACCTAATGAAAGAACATTAGATTTCTTTGAAATATTATTTTTGATAACTTTCAACTCTTGTTCTCTAAAAAATTCAATGCCCCGAAATAGAATAAGCTTACTTAATGATAATGAATATTTACGTGATATAAATGTGTCACTATCCAAAAAATTTAAATTTTTATTATCTGCTAAAATTTTTCCAATAGTTGTTTTACCTGACATCGGCATTCCAAAAATGATAATATTCATAATTACTAATACTGTGCGCTAGCTTTCATATGAGATTTAATTTGATCAAGTGAATCACCACCAAATTTTGATAGAATGGAATCAGCAACTACTATAGATAAAAGGTTTTCAGCTATTATTGAAGCAGCTGGTACAGCACATGAATCTGTTCTTTCCTTATGGGCAAGTTCAGGTGATTTTGAAATAATATCAACACTTTTTAGTGGTTTAACTAATGTAGGAATTGGTTTCATCGATAGTCTTATTGATATTGGCTGTGCATTGCTCATTCCCCCTTCAATTCCACCTGCATTATTTGACTGTCTATGAAATAGATTATCTTTAAATGTTATCTCATCGTGAATCTGACTTCCATACTTTTCTGAAGCGCTAAATCCTGCTCCAAATTCTATCCCTTTAAATGCATTAATGGATAGCATCGTTTCAGATATTTTTGATTGTAATTTTTGATACCATTGTGAATATCCTCCTAAGCCATATGGTAATCCTTTACAATATATCTCAAATACACCACCAACAGAATCGCCATTTTTCTTTGCAATACTAATCGCATCAATCATTTTTTTTTCTCTATCCTTATCCAAACATCTAACGCTTGATTGATCTGCAAGCTCATTAATTTTTTCATATGATAAATCAGAGTCAATCTGTGATTTATCTACTATATTAAAAATTTGAACTACTCTACTGCATATATCAATATTTAATTCAGTTAAAAGTTTTCTACAGATTGCTCCAATTGCAACTCTCATAGCAGTTTCGCGAGCTGATGATCGTTCAATTACATTTCTTATATCATCAAATCCATATTTTANAACACCAGCTAAATCAGCNTGACCAGGACGCGGCAATGTTATNTTNCGATTATAATTATTTTTATGTACAGACATAGCATCTTCCCAATTTTGGNAGTCTTTATTTTCTATGATTAACCCAATTGGCGCACCTATTGTAATTCCATGTCTTACNCCGCAATATATTTGAGCAAAATCNGATTCGATTTTCATTCGACTTCCCCTGCCATATCCTTTTTGCCTTCTTGAAAGTTGTTCNNTTATAAAATTTTCATCTATTTCAAGATTACTNGGAATTCCTTCAATTATTCCNAGAAGTCCTCTCCCNTGTGATTCTCCAGCAGTNAGNTAATTTATTTTTTCAAGCATCTTTCTTTANTCTATCCTTAATTATTTGATAATCTACAATTTGTGAAATATCTTTTTCTATCCAAATTTCAATTGATTTGATTGCTTGATGTATGAGCATATCAATTCCATTATAATAATTTTGATTATCATTAATATAATTNATGTTCGTTANNTAGTTAATATCGATAATTGAANTAGNTNTNTGATAATCAATTTCATTTCTTTCTAANATTTTTAAAAAATTAACATTGNTTGGCAAACAATTAATAATAATATCNTAATGTTTCAATTTTCCNTCATAAATAGAATTATTGGAAATATTTAATTTGTTTATAAAATGTTGTGTATTTGTATATGTTCTATTTAGGATTTTAAATTTTTTATTTATGTCATTTAGATANGAACATATAGATAGCGATGCTCCCCCAGCCCCAACCACTAAAATATCTTTATTAAATAATTCAATTTTGTTTGATTTAATAAATTGATTAAATCCATAGTAATCTGTATTAAAACCATATATTTTAGAATTACTATACTTTATGCAGTTAACTGATCCAATTTTTTCTGCCAATGGATCCACATTATCCACATAATTAATGATTGACTTCTTAAATGGATTGGTAATATTTAATCCATTATATTTTAGTAGTATATCTTGATCTATATCAGAGGATTCAATAAATGAATATGAATGATTTAATTCCAAAATATCATATACTATTGAATGTAATTTAGGACTTAGCGAGGTTGAAGTATTTGATCCTAATACTGCAAATTTCATATCTAAGATATAACCTTATCTAAAATATTTTTAAAATCAGGAAATGAAATATTAATACATTCAGGATATTCAATTAAATTATTTTCCTTCATTTGGGCAATAGATATCATCATAGCAAGCCTATGATCATTATAGTTATTGAGTTTATTTGTATTATACAACTTATTTGATCCATTAATCTTAATTGAATTTTTATTTAACTTAACATCAACTCCCATTGAACTTAAAATATTATAAATTCCGTTCAATCTATTTGATTCTTTATACTTCAATTCATCTAATCCACTTATAGTACTTTGCCCCTTAGCATATGCACATGCCAATGAAAGAATAGGTATTTCATCAATCATAGATGGTATATGATCTGACGATATATTAACTGCTTTTAAAGCCTTAACTCCATTGATAATAACTGTACCTGTAGGTTCATTNAATGAATTCATTTTTTTATCATATGAAATGTCAATATTTGCACCCATTTTTATTAAGCTATCAATTATTCCAATTCTAGATTTATTTAATAGTAAATTATTAATTACTAATCTTGACTTATCTATAAGCGAAGCTGCAACAATGAAGAAAGAAGCTGATGATATATCTCCAGGTATTTCAATATTAAATCCATTCATTTTCTGACAATTAATTGGATTTATTTCTACATATTCTTCATTAACTGTAATCAATTCCTTAAATAATGATTTAATCATTAATTCTAAATGATTTCTTGTTTGAAATTTTTCATAGATTCTTATTTTCTTTCTAGTCCCAAGTAAAGAAAAAATTATACATGATTTAACCTGAGCACTAGGAAGGTCTATGGTAATATTATCTAATTTTGTATCTTTAAAATCAATTAGATTTATTGGAGGATATCCTTTATTTGATGTGGCTTTAATTCCGAGCTTATTCATTGGAACAACAATTCTATCCATAGGTCTTCTTGATAATGAACTATCACCAATAAGAGAACACTTTATTTTTTTGAATGATAATAAGCCTGAAAGTAATCTCATGGTAGTTCCTGAATTTTGACAATTAATTTCTTTTTTAGGAGTTTTAAAAGTGTTGCCTACAATAGTTAATTGATAGTTATCTTTTTTAATACTTATTCCACAATTTCTAAGNGCTGAGATTGTACTATTTATATCTTCAGAATCTGGAACATTGGCAATTATTGATTCGCCATTACAAATCGATGCAAGCATAATAGCGCGATGAGAAATAGACTTATCTCCTTTAAAAGTTATATTACCAATTAACTTCATGCAAAAAATTTTTTATAATTTGTAACCCATATTCTGTTAGTATTGACTCTGGATGAAATTGTAACCCAAAAAGCGGTAAATCTTTATGTTGAATTCCCATAATTTCTTTGTGTTCATTCTGTGCAATGATTTCATAATTATTATTTAATGAATCTTTTTCAATTAACAAAGAATGATATCTCGTTGCTGTAAATGGAGATGGTATATCTTTAAATAAAATAGAAGAATTATGAAAAATTTTTGATGTCTTTCCATGAAATATTTCTTTGGCATTAATAATCTTTGCACCACCCATTAAGCCAATAGCTTGATGTCCTAAACAAATACCTAAAATTGGAATTTTATTTTTTAAATTTTTTATTATATCTCTAGATATGCCGGAAAACTCTGGTCTTCCAGGACCTGGAGAAATAATAATATGATCTGGATTTAGCTTTTCAACCTCATCTATGGATATCTCATTATTTTTATATACTTCTAAGCAAGAATCTAATTCACCAATATATTGAACTAAATTGTAGGTGAATGAATCATAATTATCTATTACAATATTCATATTTTACATAATTTTATTATCATTGAATTATGATTAATCTAATAAAATATATACCTGTATTACTAATCACTATTATCTTTTCAGATAACCGTGGNTGGACTCATCCCGAAACCGGCTGGCAAGTTGTAAGTGGTCAAAACATGTGCATTTTCACTAATTATAATAGCTATATCGATAATGACATAGCTGAGTTCAATCAAAATGATGCTATTGGTGTTTTTTATAATAATCAATGTATAGGCTGGGCATATATTCAAGAATCAATAACTATCATTCCTACAATAGGCAATGATGGTCAAAATCCCCAATATCCATCTAATGGAGATATTGTAGATTTTTTTATATACGATGATTCAAAAAANCAAATTTTAGAAGCCTATTCGCTAAATGATCTACCAAATTGGCAAGTAAATACGATGCCCAACATAAGTCAACTCATATCATGTTCATACAATTTGCCAATTAATAGTTTAGGTNAATGTATTGAAAGTTGTAACTATGATGTTAACCAAAATAATAATGTTGATATCCTTGATATTTTAGAAATAATTAATCAAAATATTCTTTGTAATGATTGCAATGAATCTGATTGTGGGGATATCAATAATGATAATTTAATAAACGTTCAAGACATTACCATAATTCTTGATATAATACTTAATTATTAATCTGTTATTTTAACCTTAATTAAGCTAGGTATTTTTTCTAAATCAATTGTATTAATATTTTTAANGTTATTGTTGTGNAAAAATAAAAANTCAATTTTATTTAAATTATATATAGTTAATGGAATATCTCCATCTAAGTTATTATTAAACAACCTTAAGGAATTCAAGTTAACTAAATNACCTATCGTTAAGGGTATTTCTCCTGAAAAGAAATTAGATGATAAATCTAACTTAAACAAATTTATCAATTCCCCTATTTCAGNTGGTATAGNACCTGATAAATTATTTTTNAATAAATATAGATATTTTAAATTTTGTAAATTCTTTATTGATTTAGGAATATTGCCAGATAATTGGTTGCTTGATAAAAATAATCTATCTAGGTCTTTAAGATTGCCAATTTCAGCAGGTATTTCGCCTGAAAGCTCATTATCTTGTAAATATAAAAAATCTAATTTATGTAAATTCCCAATTTCAGCAGGTATTTCACCTGAAAGCCTATTATTTGATAAATCTATGCTATANAAATTAGTAAGTTGACCAATTTCTACGGGGATTGATCCTGTCAAACCACTACCGGATACATTTAATTTAAATGTCTCGTTAATGCTATAGCACTGCCCCCATAAATTTACTTCAATATTTTCAATGCATCTGGAGCTATATAAAATAGAAAACAAAAACAATAAAGATATATGGAATATGTATCTCATATTGAAATAAATTGCAAATTTCTAATGGAATAAAATAAAATAAACTAACTTGGTTACATCAAGGACATTTAAATCTCCAGAAAAATTCATGTCCATCGCCCAGCTACTTTCTGGAGAAAAATCTTCATCCATAAGNACAGAATTAATTAAAACCATAACATCAAGTATATCAACTGATTCAGACTGATTTGCATCACCTTTTAATCCTACAAATCCTAAATCTTCAACTATATGATACATTTGATTTACATCAAAGGGTCCTTCATATGTTATAATCTTTTGCTGATCTTCATCAATACTTTTACTCGGCCAATATACTGTTATACTTTGAACTTGATTTGCATACCCAACTCCATAGTGTAACTCTAGGGCATCCATACTTCCATGTCCTTTACCTGCAATTACTTCCCTTGATAAAATTGAACCATCAGAAAGTGTCACGACAGCTCTTGCGCCAATTGCAGANTTATTAGCTTTTTCTGACCACCCATTATTTAATATTTCGTTATTTGCACCTTCCAAATTAAGCTTTATCCAATTAAATAAAGAGCTTGTNGAGTCAGGCGTTATATTTTTGTATAATAAACTTGAATATCGAGGTCCTGCAGGAGGATTAACCATTTCAAGCCCCGGAGTAAATGCATCTAGCCATCCGTCTCCATTATAATCTCCAACTACAATATCTTGAGTGGCTGTCAAAAAATCTGGACTATGCGCATTGCTCCATTCAATAGCACCACTATTCAGGAAGACGTCATCTCTTCTTCTAATATTACCTGCCCACAAATCTAATTTCCCATCATTATTAAAATCACCCCANGATGCTCCATTACTTAAAGAATCAGAATAGACATTATAAATGTTTGTTACATCTGTAAAATTTCCATTATCATTTCTATATAATCTATTAATGCCCCAATTAGACAAATACAAATCATTATCGTTATCATTATCNTAGTCTCCAAAAGCTGCTCCATAACCCATGCTTCCCAAACCTACAAANGAATCATCATGTACATTCTTTTCTAAAGCAACTTCAGTNAACAATGGNTCAGGATTTTCATTNTATTGNACATCACCNAAAGTNCCNGNTAATGTTTGATTCTCAAACAGCCAATTNATACCATATTTTCTAGGAATNTAAACATCTTGGTCACCATCATTATCAAAATCAGCGATTGCNAGTGTCCTTGANGTACTTCCATCAGTTTGAATATAGCTAAAAATTTCCTCAAGAATTATATTNCCATCTGAATCAATACCATCATTTCTAAAAATATAAAATTGTTGATCTCCCTCTTTCTCAATTGCNACAATATCTAAATCACCNTCTAAATCTACATCAATTAGTCCTTGACTGTGTAAGAATGGAAGATTTTGCTCTTCTAAATATATCTTAGTTGAAAATCCATGAGAACCATAGTTTAATAATAAATGATGAGGCATTCTTGAAAATGAATCATAGCTATCTAGATATAACAAAGAATCGATAGGATCATATTCTTGGAACCTCCACTTCAAAATATCAGGGTAGCCATTATTATCTATATCACCAGCAACCATTCCTCGACTTCCTTGTCTATCAATATTGTATTCATCTGTTATATCTTCAAATACACCATCATCATTTCTGAAATAATATGAATCACTATATCCATATGTAAGGTCAAGATCGCCATCTAGATCAAAATCTATTAACATGCCACCCTTTGCTTTAATTTTTCGATAATCAGTGTTCTGTGAGTGGATATAGCCACTATATAAACCACTTGACATTTCTTGTGGCTCACCTTCAGCATAAAACTCTGCTCGATTACTATTTGTAACTAAGAAGAAAACTTCTGAAGCAAAAATAATAATAGCTGTGAAGAAAAAAAATACNGCTAAAAGTTTTCTATAATTATTTTTCATATGTGCTAATCTATAGTTCTATCAAGTAAAATCAAATAATTTAGATTTATCATTATGTTACATGTATGAAATAGTTATTTTTTTAGGTGTTTTATATTTACCAATTTTAATTTTACACCATTTTTGTAAGTTCTCAACAACCAGAGATTTATCTTTTGCTACAACTTCTGCAACAATTAGGTCATCTTGAATTTTACTATTTTCAATAAAAACTTTTACCGAATGGATTGAATCATGTTTGATTAAAATATTTTCAATATATTTTAAATTAATATTTTCACCCTTGTGTTTTATTAAATCATCACTCCTACCTAATAGATATAAAAAATCATCCTTAATTTCTCCAAAATCAGATGTTTTGAGATTATCATTTTCATGATTAATAAAAAAATAATTATACATATTCATGGGGGATGCTATTGTTATTCGTTTATCTTCATCAATTGAAATATTTACATCTGAAAATGGAATTCCAACAGAATTCAATTGTTCTGGATAATTTTTTAGCCAAAAACCTGAAATACCTGAACATGTTTCTGTCATTCCATAAGAAATAAAAACATTTAGTTCTAAATTAATACATTTTATCAATAAATCTCTTTTAGAAGCCTCCCCTCCTAAAATAATTACTCGAAAATTTTTTAAGGGTTTGTGAAATTTTTCATTATCAATTAAAGACTCTAACGCAGTAGGAACCAGGGAGATGATTGAGTTTTTTCTATTAATTATTTGCTTATAACTATCAAATAACGTTATAGAAAATTTATAGTATATTGACCTATATAAAATAGATAGGCCAGAGATATGATGTAGCGGAAGACATAATGCATAATCATCATTTACATCAAAATTAATTTGTTTATTCCATGACTGCGCACTTGCTTTAAAATTACTACGCTTCAAACAAACACCTTTGGGCTCTCCTGTAGATCCAGATGTAAAAATTACTGTCTCATATTTTTTTCTATTATTTTTATGTTGTGGAATGCCACAGCCCCTAGAAGAATTAACCAATTCTTCCAGATAATATGTATTTATATTATTTTTAAATAGATGTCTGCTATCCCAGGAACAAATTATATGTTTGATATTATTGCTATCAATTATCGAATCAACTTCATCTTTACCCCAAGTAGTTTTTAATATTATTGGGATCTTATTGGAATTAATACAAGCAAGATATACTAAAATAAAATCTAATTTAGATGATAAATAAATTGCTATATTTTCTGATGATAAATATGAAAGTGATTTAGAAATTGATTCTACTTCATGAACTACTTCATTTAAAGTATAAGATCTATTTTCTCTTAGAAAAATAAAATTTGGATCAGTTTGATGCCAATCTAAAAGTAAATCATATATTGATTTCATTAATACCTAATCCAAATTTTTTATCAATACTAATGATGCCATTCTTAGTTTTGGGGAAACTACATAAATCATTTTCAAAAAATACATTAGTAGCAATTCCGCATTCTTCTTCAATATTTAAAGCAGAAGCCAAATGCAAATAAGCTAAGCGACCAATGTTTGATTCAAGTAATGAACTAATATTATACCTTTTACCCTCATTAGACAAAAGCTGAATCATTTTTTGTATTTTTTTGATATTTCCAATAAGCATCGGTTTTAAAATAAATACATCTCCAATGCTATTTTCAAGTAATTTTTCAATTGATTCAATATCTACAATAACTTCATCAATTGCGATTGGGATGTCAGTATGCATAGAAAGTTCATATAAATCTTCATAAGATTTCATACTTAGTGGTTGTTCAATGTAATCAATTGGCCTTCCATCTAGCATTTTACAAAATCTTATAGCTCTATCAAGACTTAAGGAGCCATTAAAATCTAATCTTAACTTTATATCATGTTTATAATTATTTAATATTCCATCAATGTATTCTAAATCTTTAAACAAATTATTATTAACAATTTTAATCTTTAATACCATGCCATCGAATGAATTATTAATATAGTTAGGGTAATGTGCTACACTGATTTCCGAAGAAGCATTTTCATTTAAATACTTATCAAACTGAACTTGATTTAATTGAGAAAATAAATCATATATGGCGCAATCAATTGCAAATTGTACCGATGGAACGCCCTCTCCATGAACCTTGGATAAATAAAGTAATTCATCAAAATCGATATCATAATTAGACCCAATGGACAACTTAAAGCCTTCTAAAGCATATGCACATCGATCAAGTGTTTCTATGCTAAATTTTTCTAGAGGAGAACAATCACCATATCCAGTAAATCCATTAGATGTTAATTGAATGATCCATCCTTTTCTATTGCTTAGTTTAAACTTCGCATTAATATATTGTTTTTTGAAATTAAGTTCATAAGATGAAATATTAATTGAATCTAAAATCATATTAGAATACTTAAGATAAATAATAATGAGAAAACAATTATAAATACGGAAACATTNGATAGTAATCGATTAAGAGAATGTAATTTTAATTTAAATATATCAAAATTTAATTTTAAACATAAAGGAAGTGTTATGATTAATAATAAAAAATATACATTTTTATTGATATAGTTAAGATTAAATGATAGATAACCTAGTAAAAGATAGCAGATAANAAATAATGAAATAAATAAATATTTAACAAACATTACTCCAAATCTAACAGCAATAGTCCTTTTCCCTACATTACTGTCAGTATCAACATCGCGAATATTATTTATACATAAAAGTGTAACAGATAGACATCCCATAACAATACCTGAAATAAGAGATTCAATAGAAACATANCCTAACTGAAGAAAAAATGTACCACAAACTGCAATAGGTCCAAAAAATATGAAAACAAAAATATCTCCCCATCCATTATATCCCAATGGATACGGTCCACCAGTATAAGCATAGCCTGATATAATAGATAGTATGCCAATCAATAATATTGGATAACCTCCTTTAATAACTAATGGTAAGCCACATATAATTGATAATGAAAATGCAATGATTGTTAAATATTTCATAACATTAACTGATATTAAATTAGCTTGAACAGCCCTAGTTGGGCCTACTCTTTCATCATTATCAGCGCCATTTATAAAATCATATACATCATTAGCAAAATTAGTTCCTATTTGTATGAATATTGCGGAAAAAATAGTTAGAAAAAAAATTCCCAGATTGAATTGTGATGAATTGAATGCAATTGCTGAACCAACTAAAACTGGTGCTATTGATGCAGATAACGTTTTTGGTCTAATAGCAATGAAGACTGATTTAAAAAAGGATGTCATTAAGGTAAACGAGGAAATTTCTTAAAATTCGGCTTTCGCTTTTCCTTAAAAGCCTCTCTTCCTTCCTGGGCCTCTTCTGTCATATAAAACATCAGTGTTGCATCTCCAGCTAACTGTTGAAGCCCTGATTGTCCATCGCAATCAGCATTCATAGCTGCTTTCAAAACCCTTATTGCCATAGGTGACTTTTCCAATATTTCCTGTGACCATTTTACAGTTTCTTGTTCTAATTGATTATATTCAACAACTGTATTAACAAGACCCCAATCATATGCCGTTTTGGCATCATAAAATCTACATAAAAACCATATTTCTCTTGCTCTTTTTTGTCCGATTACTCTTGCTAAATAAGATGCGCCCCATCCGCCATCAAAAGATCCAACCTTAGGTCCTGTTTGGCCAAATTTAGCATTATCTGCTGCTATCGTTAAATCGCACATCAAATGAAGAACATGTCCACCTCCCACTGCATAGCCTGCAACCATTGCAATAACTGGCTTTGGTATGGTTCTAATTTGTCGTTGAACATCTAATATATTTAATCTTGGAACACCGTCATCACCAATATAACCTGCATCACCTCGGATTTTTTGATCTCCTCCAGAACAGAAAGCTTTTTCTCCTTCACCTGTTAAAATAATTACACCAACATCTTGATCTTCACGAGCAAGCTTAAGTGATTCTTTAATTTCAAATACTGTAAGGGGTCTGAATGCATTTCGTACTTCAGGCCTATTGATTGTAATTTTTGCTATTCCTTCAGCATCATTTAACCCACGTTCATATTTTATATCTTTAAATTCTTTTATTGCTTCCCATTCTATAGTCATTAATTCTCCTATTATTAGAAATATTTCAATTCTAAATTACAAAAAATTGATATAATTTAATTAGCTAAATAAATGAATTGGTATTTTGAAAATAATATAAATTTTAAATAAAAAATCAGATCTAGTTAAAGCTGGTACATTCTTTAAAATTATTGAAGATATATTAATTAATTGTTAATTATAAATAAGATAAATAAATTAGCCGCTCAATAAAGGAATTAGCTGAATGAATAAAAAGAAAAAGAATGCAAATAAAAAACACAGGAAAAATCAAGAAAGAGTTAGAAAATTAAGAGCACTTTCTGTAGCAAAGGCNAAGAAGAAAGTTGTTAAAAAAGTTGTAGAAAAAGATGTAAAAAAATCTTCTGAAAAAACTACAACTAAAAAANCTNCTACTAAAAAAACTGCTGCTAAAAAAACTACTGCTAAAAAAACTACTGCTAAAAAAACTACTGCTAAAAAAACTGCTGCTAAAAAAACTACTGCTAAAAAATAGTATTTAGCTTATATGGCAGATTTCAAAATAGATGCCCAATGCAAAGATACCTCAGCGCGTTCAGGNACANTTGTTATTAATNATAAAATAGTTAAAACACCAGTCTTCATGCCTGTAGGTACTTATGGTGCGGTTAAAGGNTTGATGACNAGTGAANTTCANAATNTGGGTTTTAATTTAATATTGGCAAATACATACCATATGTTTTTAAGACCNGGNGTAGATGTNCTNAAAAAATCAAANGGTCTTCANNAATTTATGAATTGGGATGGATTAATTCTCACTGATTCAGGNGGATTTCANATNTANAGTCTTAANGGTTTAAGAAAAATNGAAAATGATGGTGCTAGTTTTCAATCTCACTTAAATGGTGATCAACATAAACTTACACCTGAAAATGTAATTGATATTCAAAGAATAATTGGTTCTGATATTATGATGATGCTTGATGTCTGTCCATCAGGAGCTGGTCAAATCAATGAATGGGACGACGCTGTCAATTTAACGTCAAAGTGGGCTAAGATTGCTCATGANTACTATANTTCNACTGANGGTTATTACAATAAAGAGCAACTACTTGTTCCTATTGTTCAGGGTGGAACTAATCTACAACTTAGAGAAAAATCTGCNNTAGATTTATTAAAATTNGAGTCTTCAATTTATGCGATTGGTGGTTTAGCTGTAGGNGAACCAAAGNATAAAATGCATGAAACTGTTGCATTTATGGATTCAATGTTACCTCAAGATAAACCAAGGTATTTAATGGGAGTTGGAACACCTATAGATTTGATNGATAATGTAAGTTTAGGAGTTGATATGTTTGATTGTGTAATGCCAACCAGAAATGCTAGAAATGGACAATTATTTACAAAAGAAGGTCCAATAAATATTAAAAANAGNAAGTATTTTAATGATCAATCNCCTATTGATGTGAACTCTTCATCAAAATTATCAACTTTATATACCAAATCNTACCTTCACCATTTATTCAAAACTAAAGAAATCCTTGGCCTTCGTATTGCAACTGAACATAATTTGTCTTTTTATTATGATTTAATGGAAATGATGAGAGANAATATAAAAAAAGGTAATTTTANAAATTGGGTAAAAGATTTTAAAAATACATANAATGGAGATATAAATGAATAACGTAAAAGTAGGAGTTATAGANTGTCATGTTGTTTATTGGGAAGCTGAAATTCCACAATTTTTAACAATAAAANGATCACCTCAGGAAAGATATCCCNTAATTTGGCAATGTATTACTGGTGGGATCAAATCAAATGAACGAACCTATCAGGCTGCAATAAGAGAATTAAAAGAAGAAACTGGATTATANCCTGAAAANATGTGGACTGTTGATTGTGTNAACAGTTATTATGATCCAAAATANGATTCTGTATTTCTAATACCAGTATTTGGAATTGAAGTAAAATCAAAAGATGTAAAGCTNTCCAGTGAACATGTTGACTTTTACTGGGGAAGCTTAGAAAATGTGAANTCAAAATTATTATGGAATCAACAAAAACAGGGATTAGATAGTTTTAATCAAATGATAACNAANCAAACTAAAAAGCTTGAACTTAGTGAAATTCATATTTAACATTATNTATGTCTAATAAAAAAACAGTATCGAANATAAATTTAAAAAAGTTTTATGGGGATGAAAACTCATCTCCAGGCAATNTCCCATATAAGTCTGGAATTTATCCTGATATGTATAGTAGACGACTATGGACAATGAGACAATACTCAGGCTTTGCTTCTACAGAAGAAAGTAATAAAAGATATATTGAGCTGTTAACAAAAGGAGCAAAGGGATTATCAGTTGCTTTTGATTTACCAACTCAAACTGGATATGACTCTGATCATGAGCTTTCTGAAGGTGAAGTAGGTAAAGTTGGTGTACCAATTTCATCTCTTGAGGATATGAGATTATTATTAAATGATATCCCTATAGAAAAAATATCAATCTCGATGACAATAAATTCAACAGCTATAATATTGCTTAGCCTACTAATAGCAGTTGCAAAAGAAAGAAAAATTGATTTATCTAATTTAAGAGGCACAATTCAAAATGATATTTTAAAAGAATATATTGCTAGGGGAACATATATATTTCCACCTAAGCACAGCATGAAGTTAATAACTGATATATTTGAATACTGTGGAAAGAATTTACCTAAGTGGAATACGATTTCTATTTCTGGATACCATATAAGAGAAGCAGGTGCGAATGCAGTTGAAGAGTTAGCTTTTACTTTTTCAAATGCAATTGAATATGTTCATCATGCAATTAATGCTGGCCTTAGACCGAATGAATTTGGTAGGCAGCTAAGTTTCTTCTTTAATTGTCATAATAATTTCTTTGAAGAAATAGCTAAATTTAGAGCAGCAAGATGTATCTGGGCTAAAATAATGAAAGAACAATTTGAAGTTACTGATCCAAAAGCTATGATGTGTAGATTCCATACTCAAACAGCTGGATCAACATTAACAGCTCAAGATATTGATAATAATATAGTAAGAACAACACTGCAAGCGACAGCAGCAGTCTTAGGTGGAACACAATCATTACATACAAACTCTAAAGATGAAGCATTATCATTACCAACCCCAGAATCTGCAGAAACCGCACTTAGAACACAACAAATTATAGGATATGAATCTGGAATTCCAGATGTTGCAGATCCTCTAGCAGGATCATTTTATGTTGAATCTTTAACAAATGAAATTATTGAAAACACATTAAAACTAATGGATGAGATAAAAAATATGGGTGGTGCAATCAAGGCAATCGAATCTGGTTTTCAACAAAATTTAATATCTAAAAGTGCTTATGATTATCAAATTGAAATAGATAAAAAAAATAGAATAGTAGTTGGTGTTAATAAATTTGAATCAAATTCATCAAGGGTTGAAAATTTACAAGAAATAAATAAAAAAGCTGTTGATAAGCAGATTGCGAGATTAAAAAAATTAAAAAAAGAACGTAATAAAGAAAAAGTAAAAATATGCCTTGATTCTCTAAACCAATCTATTAATGATGATGATAATCTAATACCTGCAATTATTGAATGTGTTGAATCTAATGTAACTTTAGGAGAAATTTCAGAGTTACTAAAAAACAGATTTGGAGAATTTCAAGAATAATTATGCAGTTTGATACAGAAAAGTATCTAAACCTCCTAAAAACCAAAAATTTGGGTAAAAATATATTATATCTAAATGAAACATCATCTACCAATGATGAAGTTTGGGGCCATATCAAAAAAAATGATCATATAGTCATAGTCGCTGAAAACCAAAAAAATGGAAGAGGACGAAGAAATACTAATTGGCTTAGCTTAAGTGAAAAATCATTAACATTTTCACTAGGTATCCAACTAGATAAATCTAATTCTAATTTAATGCCTCTTATTTCATCAATAGCAATCTATAATGTAATATATGAAATATGTAAAATAAATATTGGTATAAAATGGCCTAATGATATACTTTGCAATGAAAAAAAAATTGCTGGAATTCTTATTGAATCAAAATTAAAAGAAATGAAAATGACTTTTAATATTGGGATAGGAATTAATGTTAATTGGAATAAAAATGATATCATATCGTCCAATATCCCAAATATTACTTCTATTTCATTAGAAGCTAATAAAAATATAATAAGAGAAATTATTTTATCTAACTTTATGCTTCAAATGGAAAATTTATTATTAATAAGTAACGACGAAATTATACAGCAATGGCTTGAAAGGTGTATGCATATTAATAAAAAAGTCACATTTCATTACAATGATGAGATAATCCATGGTTTATTTAAGGGTATAAATACTAGTGGGTTTGCAAAAATAGAAAATGAAAATAATAAACATATTTTTTCCAGTGGAGTGATTGAAGTATGAAATTACTATGTTTGGATATAGGAAATACTTCTATAACTATTTGTGATTATAAGAATGAAAAATTAGGTGGAATAACTAGAGTTGTAAGCGATGAAAATTTTATTAATCAGCTAACAAAGTATAATTTAGGAAGCTTTGATTTTATAATTTTATGTTCTGTAGTCCCAAACTTAACAAAACTTTTGATCAATTATTGTAAAAATAATTCAATAAATATTTATGAAATAAATCATAAAAACAGTCACCTTAATCTTCATGTAGATAACCCAAGTGAAGTAGGAAATGATAGAATATGTAATGCAGTGGCAGCAAAAAATTTAAATTTTAATCCTTCTATAATTATTGATTTTGGGACAGCTACAACTTATGATGTAATTAATGTTGATGGTGATTTTGTAGGTGGAGCAATTGCACCAGGAATAGATGTCTCTGCAGATTATCTAATTAATAAAACAGCACTGTTGAAAGATACAATTTATAAATTCCCTTCAAAAGTGATTGGTAAAAATACAATTTCAAATATTCAATCAGGTGTGATGTATGGTGGTTTGGCATCAGTAGAGGGTATGATCAAATTAATAGATGCTGAGATTGGTGATGTAAGTAATAATATTATAATTACTGGTGGCTTTGGGAAATTAATATCAGAAAAAATTAATATCAAACATACATATATTGAATCTCTTACTATTGAAGGGATGTTACAAATTTTCTTTAAAAATCAAAAATATTAAAAACCACCAAAAGGGTTTTGTCCAGCATTAAGCATATCTTTTACATCAAAAGTAATTGATCCATTTGTCATTGGAATCGGAAACCCTGTTTGAGTTTGTATCATAGAAACCATTTTATTGAGCTCTGGAGAAAGGTTATTTAGGGTTAAGCTACATGCTTGAAATTGAGTTTTCTCTGGAAACATCTCATTAACAATAGCTGAAACAGTTATTTTTACATTAGCAAGATTTGTCATCCCATCAACATTAAATCGAAATAATTTAGATGAGTTATATGATGTATTTATGGTTGCTCTATTTAATGTTAATTCATCAATAGTACCAATTTGCTCAAAAATCTGTTGTACATCTGGTGGAAATGATTTAATCTGAGATAAATCAAGTATTATATTGCTTGCTGTAAGCTTCATATTAAATACTAAATCTTCTAAATCAGGTTTATAGATATCATTCATTTCAAAATCAAATTTATTTACATCAAACCTAAAAGATCCTAAATCAAATTCAATATTTTCACGATTATTTTTATTTAATACATCAATAAACATATTCTGAATTTGTATTTTTGATGGCCCTAGTGAAATATCAGTATATCCATTATTTGAAACAATGACTGATTGACTGGAGTTAGATATGGAAAACTTACCAAGTTTAAATGATACATCTACTAGTCTATCTGAATATATATATTCTAAATTATTTACATCATATTTTATATTTCCACTCTTGAATGAACCTTCTTGAGTAAAAACTAGCGATATTAAATAAAAAATAATTGAAAAACACTTTAAGGTAATATGATTTTCTTTCATGGTTACTCCTGATTTTTTGAATTTTTAAACTTAGTTCGTTGGCCCTTAAAATAGTCTGACTCTGGATTAATTTCAATAGCTACATTAATTGTACTAATCGCTTCATCATATCTATTTAATAGCCACAGTATCTCTGCTTTTGTATCGAGTACATTTGCTTTTTGCTCTAAATCTGTAGAACTTAACTTTATAGCCATAATTGACTTATCTAATGCATCTTCTAAATTACTTTGAACTTCAGTCATTCTCCAGGCGTATGCATTTAAAATATTTATATCAGATAAAAATATATCTGAATATTTTTTATATATGTCTGATTCTTTATCTGAATCTCCATTATTTTGATAATAGTTAATAAGCGTATTATATATTGTTTTTTGTTTATCAGGATCATTATAATTTTCTTTTAAGCTCATTAAATATGATGTATCTCCAGCATATTCTAATT
>PCDA01000008.1 GCA_002591605.1 Fidelibacterota bacterium | reverse complement strand
GGTATATTACTAACTTATCATCACCAAGCATTTCTTGATTTATACAATTCCAAGAATTATCTAGAATTATAGGGTTTTTCATATCATTACCATCTAGAATTCCTACAGCAGTATATTCATATAATTCATCAATCAATCGCTCATCAAAAAATGATTTAAGAATACGTGGACCTCCTTCAACAAGAACTGAAGTAACTCCATGGTTTGCAAGCTTCTTTAAAATATCTTTAGTAGATAGTAAATTATCTTTTTCTTCAACTGTAATAAATTTACACTGAGAAGTTTGATTATCAGAGAATTGTTTTGCAGAACACAATATAATAGATTCTGACTCTCTATCATTAAAAATTTTTAAATTCTGAGGTAATGTTCTATTTGTATCTGCAATTACTCGAATTGGATTTTTACCACTTGCCAAACGAACTGTTAAACTAGGATTATCAACAAAAGCTGTATTTTTACCAATTAATATAGCATCAACTCTTGCACGCAATTCGTGAGTATGCTTTTTAGATATATCATTAGTTATCCAAATACTACTTTTATTATCAATTCCCATAAGTCTATTTTCTGATTGAGCTACTTTGCAAATTACCCATGGTAGTCCAGTTTTTACCCATTTATAAAAACCTTTATTTAAATCCATTGCTTCTTTTTCAAGGACACCTAAATGAGTTTTTATATTCATCCGATTTAATTCTTCAATTCCCTTACCAGAAACATCTGGATTTGGGTCTATATTTGCAATATAAACTTCTGAAGCTCCATTATCTTTTAGAAACTTTGTACAAGGAGGAGTTTTTGAATCTATATTGCATGGCTCAAGATTTACATACACTGTACAATCTAATGGGTCTTTAATAGCATTTCTAAAAGCCATAACCTCAGCATGAGCTCCTCCAAATTTTTGATGAAAGCCTTCACCAATAATTTCACCATCTTTTACAAGAACGCAACCAACCATTGGGTTTGGAGATACAGAGCCCCTACCTTGCTCGGCAAGCTCAATTGCTCTTGCCATATAANTTTCATGAGTTAACATTTTATCTTTTATTCTCTNTATTAAATNGTCTNGAAAATTCGTATCCAACAATTCCAGTAGCTACAGANACATTCANNCTTTGCTTAACTCCTNGCATAGGAAGTTCTATATGCNTATCAGCTAAGCTANCTAATTNTTCAGAAACTCCACTAACTTCATTNCCNACAATGAANCATAAAGGAAAATTATAATCTGATGTNTAAATATTACTAGAACTATGTGTTTGCTCAATAAGAACTAAATTTTGACCNGATGACTTGATTNGTTTTGCTATTTTTATNGTATCTTCATGATATTCCCATGGAACTGACTCTTCTGCGCCAAGAGCAGTTTTATGNAAATCATCNCTGGGNGGATATGCTGTATATCCNGTTAAATAAATTTTGGATGCCCCAAATCCATCNGCTGATCTAAAAATNGAACCGACATTATGTACCGAGCGNACATTCTCAACTAAAATTGATATTGGAAGNCGCGAAATAAATGATACTTCTTCTAATGTAGGGCGATCAGCTTTGAGCTCATCATTAGTTCTTTTAATCCTCATTTTTTTAAAGGGATATTAAATAAATTAACATCCTCATGAGTTTTTTGCTTGAAGTCGGTTACAAAAATTTCAACAATAGAATTTTTTTTCTTATTCTTGATTATTTCTTTAGTGTAAAACTTTATGTCACCCGAATCTGACAACTCACTATATAAAACTTCTTTTTGCAACTTATTTTCCTTATCAAAAAATTGTTTCTTATGAACTATGTAGTCAATTGGGTCAATCCAAAAGAGGATATATCCGCTTTTATTTTTTACCTTAACTATCTTGCATGATAATCCATTTACAACATCATCTTCTAAAAAACTTAAATCTTTTTTTAATAAAGAAAGTGGCATTGTTATTGAAGATAAATCTACTTTTTGCGAAGATTTTTTACCGGTTAAATCTTTTATCTTACCTGACCTNGGCATTCTTATCCATTTTTTTTCTTTTCCATCTTTATACGTATGTACCCATAGCTGCCTACTTTTTTTCTTTCCTTTAGGCTTTTCCTTAATGTAAATAAGTTTATATTTATCTTGATCGAGTTGCCATAGAACAGATATTTGAAGATTAGTCTTTTCTGATTTATCATTCTTATCTTTAGATTTAATCTGAATTTGCATTTCATGGTCAATNCCATCTATTCGCTTGATAGCTTTCTCCAAAATTTCATTNGGAGATAAGTCATTAGCGGATATAGCAGATTGCATTATTAAGAAAATTGATATAGATTGTATATATTTTAGCATACTTAAATTTAAACTTTAATTTATAATGATAACAATCGATTCTTTGTTCCATAAAATATGAAAAACAAAAGAAATATTATTATTTTTGCAAATGGTGAATTACCCACATCAAAAAAAGCTAATAAAGAGTTATTATCTAATAAATTTATTCTATGTTGTGATGGGGCAGTTTTTAAAGCTGAAAGTTTATCGNTTGAACCAGATTTAATTATTGGNGATTTAGACTCAATTAATAATAATATTAAAAAAAAATACAAAGATAAAATCATTAAAATAGAAGATCAAGATTCAAATGATTTATATAAAGCATTGATNTTGGGCAGAAAAAAATAATGTAGAATCCGTATCTATTATAGGAGCTGATGGAGGAAGCGATGATCATTACTTGGGAAATTTATTTATAATACTTGAGAATGATTTTAATTTTAAAATTAAATTAATAACGAATAATGGTCAATTCAACCTTACTAATNGTGAAGAATTTTCATCANTTGAAAATCAAAGAGTATCTTTATTCTGTTTAGATAAAGAAGCTAAAATAACAAGCTATGGATTAAAATATAAACTTAAAAATTATCAATTTAATAATTTATACGGTGCAACATTAAATATTGCGAAAACAAAAAAATTTAAAATNGAATGTGATTCTCCAAAAACAAAAATATTAGTGTATAGGTCGAATGAAAAAACTAGATAAAAATAATTTTAATAGTTGGAAGGAATATTACTTCGAATATCAAAGATCTCTTTGTGAGTATTACTATATTCCATTTTTTCAAAAAAATAATATAGAGCTAAAAAATAAGCATATTCTTGAGATTGGATGTGGGAATGGCGGTTTTATAAGTGCCTTTGGAAAGTTTTCTGATAATTGCGTAGGTTTTGACCTTAAAGACTTAAAATGGGAAAAGACCAATGTTAAATATCATCAACTTGACGTATTTGATGATGAATTAATAAATAAATTTGATTCTAAATTTGATATTATAATACTTAGAGATGTAATTGAACATCTTGATAATACTCAAACTAGCAAATTATTTAGTCAAATTCAAAAATTATCAAATTCAAATACTGTTATATTAATTACATTCCCCCCATTCTACTCGCCATTTGGACTACATCAACAAGTTCTCTTAAAATCTATACTTAGATTCATTCCATATCTTAGTACGATACCTAAAAGTCTTATTAAGCTGATCATTAAAGATGATAAAAATAAAGAAGGAATAGATGAACTTTTATCTTTATATGATTCAAAAAAAACAATTAGTATGTTTTATAGATTAATGACTCAAAATTATTATAAAATTCTTGATAAAGAGTTTTTTTATGTTAGACCATCTCATGAAATTAGATATGGTATTAAAACAATTAAATCGAGAATAGTACAACACATCCCTTTGCTTAGAGAAATTCTCATTACTGGAACAATATTTCTAATTAAGAGCTCTAAAGAGTAGTTATTTTAAGATNCCAAGCTCATATAGCTGTTTAGCNGTATCAATTATTGCTTGATTAACTTTTTCAGGCTTCCACCTTAGTATTTTTTTTGCATTATTTGAATTTAGTTTATTCTTAAAACCCAAGTAGAATAAAACTATTTTTAACTCTTTATCAAACATCGCTAAAATTTTTACAAGAAGATTAGGGGCAGTAAACTTTGGAGCTTTATTGAAATTATTTGATCTTAATATATTAGATACTTCTTTAAACCATAAACTTTCTGAACACAATAAAAATCTTTTTCCAGCCGCTTTAGGATTTATCATAGCCTCTAAATGCATATCAGCAACATCTTTAACATCAACTAAATGTAACCCAAATCTAGGAACCATAGGTGAGGTCCCATCTAGTAATTTTTTTACAACTGTATTGGATACTCCAACATCTTCAGATAAAGATGGTCCCACAACTATAACAGGATTGATACTGCATACCTCAATATTTTTAGATTTATCTAATTTACTTGCATATTCCCACAAAAACTTTTCTGCCATAGTTTTACTAATATCATAAGGACTAATATGAGGATTATTTAAATCAGTCCAATTTGTATCATCTAACTCTTTTTCTTTTGAACCTGCTCCAATAGCAGAAAACGAAGATGTCATTACAAATCTTTTTACATTATTTTTAACAGCTGAATTAAGGCACCTTTCAAGACCATTAACAGCTGGTTTAATTAAATCATCTGGATTATTTGAAAGTAATAGAGATACAGGTGATGCTGTATGTAAAACATATTTACANCCTTTTAATGCGTCATCCCAACCATCATCTTTCAATAAATCTAATTGACAGAATTCAAGTTTTTGCTTACAGTCAACAACTTTTGAAATACTATCAATAATTTCCTGCTTACGATCTATTGACCTTATAGATGTTTTAACGACATAGCCTTTTTTAATTAGTTTAGCTATACAATGAAGAGCTATATATCCAGATCCACCACTAACAAATACTTTATCCATTTAAATATTGTTTTAAAAAACCACTTTTTTACAAAATCTTTCAAATACATCTAATACGTAATCAATATTTTTTTTCTTAATATCAATAGATAGGAACAATGCTTCGTAAGCNGATGGAGGGAAATAAATTNAATTATTTAAAAAATGTCGATGTAGNAGGTTGTATCTTTCAACACATGCTTTNGATATATCTTTNTAATTATTAANAGGTTTTTCACTACAAAAAATACCTATCATTGAACAATANTTATTNACNANNAANGGNTANTTATANTNNNTTGANATTTCTATTAANCCATTNGAAAAATAATCAGTTGATTCATTCANTATATCATATATTTTTNTATCTTTTAATTGATTCAGCATAGCTATTCCAGCAGACATTGAAATNGGATTACCCGATAAAGTTCCAGCTTGATAAATAGANCCTTCTGGTGCTATTTGTGACATAATTTCTTTACTNGCACCATATGCACCAACAGGTAGTCCTCCCCCAATCACTTTNCCGAGCGTTGTAATATCTGGATAAACCTCTAAAATATCCTGAGCTCCACCATGTGAAACNCTNAAGCCTGTCATAACCTCATCAAATATCAATAATGCATTATTTTCTTTCGTTATTTTTCTTAGACCTTCAATGAACTCTTTATTAGGTTTTATAACCCCCATGTTACCTGTTATTGGTTCAATAATTACAGCTGCAATTTTATCTTTATTATCGTTAAATACTTGTTTAACCTGATTGATATTATTNAAATCCAATGTTATTGTTGAATCAACTACAGATTGTGGTACACCGGGGCTATTAGGNTGATCAAACGTTGCCAANCCAGANCCTGCACTAGACAGGAATATATCTGCATGTCCATGATAACATCCTTCAAATTTAATAATCAACTCTTTACCAGTCACACCTCTGGCAAGNCTTACAGCGCTCATTGTTGCTTCGGTTCCAGANTTTACAAATCTTAATTGCTCTATAGATTTGACCGCATTAATAATTAACTCTGCCAAGGTATTTTCGCCTTTTGTTGGAGTACCAAAAGAGGTACCTAATTTTGCAGTNTTTATAATGCTATCTCTAATTTTTTTGTTATTATGACCAAGAACTAGAGGGCCCCACGAGCAGGTAAAATCTAATAGTTTATTATCATCTTCATCAAAAATATATGGTCCATCACCTTTTTTTATAAAATGAGGTGTCCCGCCAACAGCTNTGAACGATCTGACAGGACTATTCACGCCACCTGGCATTAATTTCTTTGCTTTTTTAAAGAGTTGCTCTGATTTTTTATTATTTATATTCATNTTAAATTCATTTATTGTTTTTNGCAAAATCTTTAGCGAAATAAGTTATAATCATATCTGCACCAGCTCGTTTTATAGAAAGCAACAATTCATTCATTGCAGACTTTTCATCAATCCACCCCATTTTTGATGCAGCTTTAATCATTGAATATTCACCACTAACACTATACGCAGCTATTGGTATATGTATTTTATTTTTTAATTCATTGATTACATCTANATATGATAAAGCTGGTTTTATCATAACAATATCTGCACCTTCTGATATATCTTGTAAAACTTCTTTAATCGCCTCTTTTTTATTAGCTGGATTCATTTGATATTTTTTTCTATCTCCAAATCCAGGCTCTGATTCAGCTGCTTCACGAAATGGTCCATAAAATGATGATGCATATTTAGCAGAATAACTTAAAATAGGTAAATTTTTAAATCCATTATCATCAANGCAATATCTTAATGACTCAACAACACCATCAATCATACCTGAAGGCGCAATCATATCAGCTCCGTTNNTTGCGAGCGATAGTGCCTGTTTATTTAAAAGTTTTAATGTTGCATCATTATCAAGATTTTCNTTCTTAATTACACCACAATGTCCATGTGAGGTATATTCNCACATGCATAANTCTGTTATTACAAGTATATCTGGAAAATGTTTTTTAATTTCCCTTAAAGCTAGTTGAATTATACCATCATTTGCAAAAGCTGAAGAGCCAATCTCATCTTTATTTTCTGGTATCCCAAATAAGATGAATGATTTTATTCCCACATCAATAGCTGATGAAATCTCTTTCAAAGCATTGTCGATAGAAAGTTGATAAATATCAGGCATTGATTTAATCTCAATTTTTATATTATTGCCAGCTTTTATAAAAATAGGAAAAATCAAATAATCTTTAGACAGTTTTGTTTCNGAAGTAAGGNTTCTCAATACTTCACTTGATCTTAATCTTTGGTTTCGAAATNTTATATTTTNAATATCACTCATAATTATAATTTATTAGTTTATTAGCTGATTTCATTGCATTTAGAATATTGTTTTCTAAAGAAATTCCTCCAATGTAATTACCAGTAAATATTAAGCCGTTTAAATTTTTTTCTATTTTTTTTAGTGAATTAAGATGATTTTGATAATCAAGTGAATATTGTGGTATAGATTGAGGCCAANATTTATGCTCCACATANACAGGTTGATTTATAATCCCATAAATACTTTTTAAGTCAGTTTTTACTAATTTTATGATTTCTTTTTTACTAAGGCTAGCTAGAGAAGGTTGTCGACTACCTCCTATGAAAACTGTCAAAAGAGTTTCATCTTTAGGGGCTCTATTATCAAACATCGAAGACAAATAAAGAACTCCTAATATATTTTTCTTTTCAATTTCAGGAACTAATAAACCAAAACCATTTATTGGTAAAGGAATATCTTTTTTTTTGTAGGACAAAGTAATTGTACTCAATGGAGGATAATCTATGTTGATATTATTTTTTAAATCATTTGGGTCTTGATCAGTCAATTTCAACTCGTTCAATTTGTGTGTAGGAATTGTTACAACTACTTTATCATAAACTCTAGTAACGGTTTCATTATTTATTGAAACTTTCAATACAAATTTTGAGTCAACATTATCTATACTAATAACTTTAGAATTTAAGCATATTTGTTTTTCCAGCAACTTAGATAGAGAAATAATTAATTCTTCCATTCCAGATTTAAATGATATTATTGACCTTTTAATTTGATTAGGGGATTTTTTTGATTTGATAAAACCTTTAGTAATGCTTTTATATTCATTTTCAAGATCGTATATCTTTGGAAAAGCATGTTTTATACTTAGGGTTTTTGGGTTTCCAGAGAAAGTCCCAGCAATAAATGGGTTTACAAGGTATTCAACAAATTCTTTGTTAAATCTTCTTTCAAAAAAATCATAAATACTTTCCGTTTCATTTAAAGGTTTCTTACGATTGAATACTTCCTTTAATATTTTAAATTTTGTAGTCAAACTAATAAAATCAGAAGTTAAAAAGGGAAAAAAAGAGTTCGGTATATTTTTAGGTTCATTGTTCCTTAAAATATATCTAGCTTTCGATGAATCAGGAGGATAAACTATCTCTAAATTTAAATCATTTATCATTTTCAATGTTCGTTTATCAGAAATAGAAAAAGTATTTGGTCCTTCTTCATAAAGATATTTTGAATCAGAATGAGTACTGATTACTCCACCACATCGTGAAGCTGATTCATAAATTGTGAAATTATGATGATTATTTTTAATTAATTGATAACCAAATGAAAGCCCTGATATACCTGCCCCAATAATTGCAACTTTTTCTATCATTTTTCTATAATATTTAAAATAGTTTTTGCCCAATCNTCCGAGTCATTAAGACTGGGTACAAGCTCAAGTTTTTCTCCGCCTTTTTTCAAAAAATCTTCTTTGTATGATTCTTTTATTTCAATACTTGTCTCTAAACAATCACTTACAAAAGCTGGAGATACTACTAAAATTCTTTTTTTTCCCAAGGATAGAAGCTTATCAAGCTTTTCATCAGTAAAAGGTCGAAGCCATTTATTATCTAATCTTGATTGAAATGTCACGCTAAATTTATTTTTGTCTAATTTTAAATTGCTTGCAATCAGATTAGTTGTCTCATAGCATTGAGCTTTGTAACAGTATTTATTATGCTCAAAAACGCCTTTCTCACAAGAATGATCTTTGCATAATGATTGATCAGAATATGTTTTATCAACATGACGTTCTGGTANTCCATGATATGANAANAGNATGTGNTCAAATTTTAAATAATCTATTTCTTTAATATTATTTGAAAAACACTGTATATAGTCCACATCGTTATAAAATTGGTTAATTGTTGTAACTTTTGGGAAATTCCACCAACTATTTATAAGCTTGTTACACTCTTCTAATGTAGAGCCTGTTGAAGCTGATGCATACTGCGGATAAAGAGGAAAAATAATTAATTCATCATGATTGTTTAAATAAATCTTTTTAAGAGTTTCAGCGATTGATGGCTCTTGATATCTCATTGCATAATAAAATGTATAATTTCTATTTGATAATAAGTTTAACTTATTATTGAGCTTATGCGTATAATCTAAAATGGGAGATTTTTTATATATTTTCCATAGTTTCTTGTATTCTTTTGTTGAATTATTAACTCTTAAAGGAATTATAATAAAATTAACCAATATAAATCTTAATAAAAATGGTACATCGATTACTCTCCAATCCATTAAGAATTGTCTCAAAAACTTCCAAACAGAAAAAATATTTGGTTTCTCAGGTGAACCCAAGTTAAGTATCAATACTGCTTTATTCACTATCAATCCAATTTATTGGCTTCAAATAATTATATAAATCTTGCTCATCAGATTCTTTTTCTGGTTTCCAATCATATATCCAATTGCATGATGGAGGAAGAGACATCAAGATTGATTCAATACGCCCATCTGTTTCTAGACCGAATAAAGTCCCTCTATCATATACCAAATTAAATTCAACATATCTTCCTCTTCTGTACAATTGAAAATCTCTGTGATTTTGTTTTATTTCTTTTTTATAATTGTTTAAGTATAATGGGCTAAAAATATCACTAAAACCATAGCCAATATCTTTAACAAATTTGAAAACTTTACTTAAATTTGTATCAAGATAATCAAAAAAAATTCCACCAACACCTCTCGTTTCTTTTCTATGTTTTATGTAAAAATATTCATCACATTTATTTTTGAAATCAAAGTAATTCATATTTTCATGTTTATCGCATATATTTTTTATTTGTTGATGGTAATGAATGATTTCATTCTCATTTACATAGTAAGGAGTTAAATCAATACCACCACCGAACCATTTTTTTTTATTACGCTCAATATATCTAATATTCATGTGAATTGATGGTACAAATGGATTTTTTGGATGTAAAACTAATGAAACACCCGTTGCATAAAATTCGCGACCTTCTCCAACCATTTTACTTGATATCTTATCAGACATGGCACCTGATAATGAAGAGAAATTAACACCACCTTTTTCTATTTCACCGTTTGATATTATTCGAGTTCTTCCGCCACCAGTACCTTTATCATAATTCCATAAATCTTCAACGAATTCTTGTGAGGTCATAGAACTAATTGATTCACAAATTGAGTCTTGAATATCTTTAAAAGTGTTAGATATTAATTCTTTATTCATTCTTATTTAAATTGAGGACTAAAATTCTTTACAGTCTGAATCACTTTCTGTACAGATTCTGGGTTTACACCAGGGGTTATGCCATGCCCCAAATTAAAAATATGCCCATACCCTCTACCATACGATTTCAAAACTTCTTTAGTTTTTTGTTCAATCACTTCATTACTACATAGCAAAACTGAAGGATCTAAATTCCCTTGCAACGAAACTTTATCTGAAAGTGTATTTCTGACGGTTCCTAAATTGATTGACCAATCAACACCTACCACAGAGCAATTTATTTCTGGTAAATAACTCAGGATACTTGGAATTGATCTTGCAAAATATATACTAGGTACACCTCTATTATTAACTGTGGTTACAATATCTTTTATATATGGCAATGAATATTTTTCAAAATCATCTTGTGAAATAAATAAACTATTTGAGTCAAAAAATTGTATGGCATCTACCCCAGAATCAATTTGTCCATTTACATATTTAGATATAGAATCAGTAATTTTATCCATAAGTAACGTAAAAGACTCGTAATCATTATGCATTAATAATCTTATTTTTGAGTAGTCTTTACTTGGTTTTCCCTCTAACATATAACAAGCAATAGTCCATGCAGTGCCTGAGAATCCAATTAAAGATACTGATTTACTTAAGTTTTTTCTTACTATGTTAATGCCATCATAAATATTCTTAAAATATTCAATATTTAAAGAAAGTTTTTCTATATCTGAGCGTGATTCTATTTTTTCGTTAAATACAGGACCTACCCCAGGAACTAATGTAAAGCTCATTCCTAAAGATTCTGGAATTACTAAAATATCTGAAAACATTATTGCTGCATCCAAATCAAATCTTTCAAATGGAAGAAGCGTTACATCTGACATTAAGGATGGCGTGTGCATCATTTCATGAAATGAAAATTTTTTTCGTATTTCTCTGTATTCAGGCAGATACCTTCCAGCTTGCCTCATAATCCAAATAGGAGTTCTTTCTACCTTTTGTTTCATACATGCTCTAAGAAATATCTGGTTTTCCATAAAAGTTAAATTCCGTGATGTTTTGATATTAATGAAACAAGTGTTTTTGTCCTTGAATCTTGTGGAAAAATAATACTATTTTCAGTAAATTTTGCTAAGGTTTTTGCTGTTGTATTTCCCATGCAAGCATAAGAATTAAAATTATTTTTATTTTCAAATTCGAACCAAGCCTCTACACCAGAAGGACTTCCAAAAATTATAGTTGAATTATCAAGATTCTGTATTACTTCTTTATTAATATTATCATTTTTAAAAGGTCTGTAGAAGGCGTATGAATCTACATTGTTTGGAAATATCGATCTATCAGATTTTTCAGAGCAAAGATGAATAATACTTGAATCTAAATTTTCTCTCAACCAACTTGATAATTGCTCACTATTAAAAAAGGATTTAATAATTCTCAAATTAGATTTATAAAGTATGCTACATACTTTTTCACCAACTGTATAGATTTCATGATCAGAATTAAGATGATTTGATAACACCTTTGCTGCATAAGGGCTAGTAACTATAAATTTATTATAATTTTTAATTATCGAATCAATCTTTTTATAATTATCATTTAAAGATAGTTTGATTAATGGTATATGCAATATTTGAGCTGAGGAATCCGTAAATTTGTTTTTTAAATATTCAGGTACTAAACTAGACAAAGTCCAGATTATTTTTTTATCACTATTTTTGATTACTTTCATGTTAAAATCTTATTAAGCCCCTTATTTTTTAAATCTTGAAGAATTTGAACAAATAAGTTTTTTTGTGAAATGTCAAATGTATAATTTTCTTTAATCTGATTATCTCCATTGGCATCTGAAATAAAAATATTTAATGAAACCACTTGATCATTCAATTCAACTAAGCATCCAATAGGAGAACTGCAACCACCTTCAAGCATATTAGAAATTTTTTGTTCCATCATTGCAGTTTTTAAAGTCCGCTCATGATTGATGGATTTAAGTATATCACTGAATTCTGTCCTTTTTTTTAATACTTCTACTGCAATGATTCCTTGGCATGGAGCTGGAATCATGTCATTAATTGAAAATTCATGGTATTTCTCTTCTCTACGTAATCTTAAATAGGCTGCCTTAGCCATAATAATGCCATCTAAATTTTGACTTTCAATATTTTTTAGTCTAGTTTCAATATTACCCCTTATATCAAAGAGTTCAGAATTTGGAATTAGATTTTTTATTTGAATTCTTCTTCTAATACTACCTGCTCCAATTTTTAAAAATGATTCTATTTTTTGATTATTTTTATCTTCTCTTGCTACTANAATATCCATAGGAGATTGACGTTNTAGTACTGCTCCAATAATGAATTGATCTTGTAATTTTGTAGGTAAGTCTTTCATACTATGAACTGCAAAATCGATNTCTCCATCAATCAGNCTTTTTTCAATTTCTTTTGTGTAAAAACCTTTATCCTGAATTTTTCTTATTGGAGTTTTTAAGTCCAAATCACCAGCAGTTTTAATTTTTTGTATTAAAACTTCATAATCTGAATGAAGTTCTATTGCATCTTTAACTAGATTTGCTTGAATAATTGCAAGATTACTTCCCCGTGTTCCTATGACAATTTTTTTCATCTTATTTAATCTTGTGTATGGATTTTAAAAAATTAATATACTTTCTTTTATTATTTTCTGAAATTGTATCTGATTTTAAAAAACTTATAGGTCCTTTCAGATATTTTTTAATTAGAGTATTTGAAAATATTTCAAGAGTTTGTAAAGTTTTGGAATCATATTTATTCTCAACTTTTAAAATTTCCTGGTCAAGAATTTCTTCGTAATAATGTTTAAGGTTTGATATTGCTGGAGTAACTTTTAATTCATATAGCCAATGTATATATTCTATTATCATTTCTTCGATGATTTGATTTACTTGAGGTAATTCTTTCTCTCTGAGAATGTAATATTCATCCAAAATATCATTAACATCATCTAGGTTTAATACCTTTGTATTTGGTATATAGTTTGCTGATTTTTCAATGTTACTGGGAAGAGCTAAATCCATTAATAATATTGAAGGGTTTTTATCTAATACATTAATTATATCTCTGGTAGTAATTAAATTATATTGAGCTGATGTACATGTGATCACAACGTCAACTTTAGGAAGTATATCTAAATAATCATCAAATTTAATGAATTTAGCACCAATTTTTTTTGATAAGCCAATGCCCCTTTTTTCGGAACGATTTGAAATAAATATATTTTTAACACCTTTTTTCTTTAGTCTAAGTGAAACAGATTTTCCAGTCATACCTGCTCCAATGATAAGAACACTCTTATGCTCTAAATCATTTACTAATTTTGAAATTTTATCGATAGCAGCATAACTAATAGATAATGAACCCTCAGATAATTTAGTCTTACTTCTAGCTTTTTTTCCTGCCTCTAAACATGTTTGAACCAATCTTGTCAATATGGATTTCGAAGCACCATAATCCTTGGAAAGTTTAAAACTTTTTTTTATTTGATTGGTTATTTCAGTTTCACCTATTAATTGCGAGTCAATTCCACATGAAACTTGAATTAATTGTTTTACACAATCTATTGCATTTAAATACTTTAATGAATCTAAATTGCAAGGTTTGTTAAAATGTTGATAAATAAAACTAATGAATTTGAATAAATCTTTTTTATTGGAGCATGAGTAAAACTCAGTTCTACCACATGTACTTATAATAAATAATTCATTTATATTGAATTGCTCGATAAAACTATAACATATAATTATTTCATCTTCTGATAAGGCAAAATATTCTCTTTCAGAATGACTAACAAATTTATGTGTAATACCAAAATAGTTTAAACTGTCTAAATAATTATCCATATTATAATTTAAAAAAAATACGCACGATTTGCACGTTTTATATTTAAATAATTAAAATTACTTTTACAGCTAATTAATTATTGAATCCAAAAAAGTAAATGAGTATTGGTATAATAAGCCAGAGCAGTCCCTTAATAAAGAAAAAAAGAAACGTCAATGAGGCAAGTTTTTTAATTATTTTATTATTCTTCATAATGTAATTTAAAAAGTATATGGTTTTAATTAAATATCTTCTTAAAATAATTTACTATGTTTGCAGATAAAATATACATTTTGATTTCAGGCCTGATTGTTGGAATAATTTTATACCAATCTACTATTGTTGCGATTACAGTTTTTAAAAATCTTGATGAAAAAAATACCAGTATTTTTCTGAGAAAAATATTTCCACAGTTTTTTAAAGCTATCATTTTTTTAAACGCTGCATCATTAATCTTAAGTTTTTTCTCTTTTAGTGTTATCAAAATTATTGTCAGCTTTAGTTCAATAATTTTGGCATTGATATGTTTTTATATCATCCCTAAAACAAATAAAGCAGCTGATGAGAAAAATCAAAAAAAATTTAAAAATCTTCACTCTGTGAGTGTTATATCCACAATGTTAATTCTTATTATGAATACTTTGATAATTTTTTTGATTTGAATAAAATTAAATTTCAGTAGTTTTTACAATTAATTTCACTTATCACCTTTGATGTATTTAATTAATTATTTACCAATTTCTATATTATCTATGAAAGCATCAAAAACTGATTCACCTGACCTGTTGCAAAAATTGGAACAAAGTTAGCATAATGCCTATCATTCTTTTCATCATTGAATACCTGTCTTTACGATTAGTTTTTAAAAAATAGCTATAGTTTTCACATTGACAAACTCTTTAATACCAAATTCAGACAATTCTCGTCCATACCCAGACTTCTTAACTCCACCAAATGGAAGCCTAGGGTCTGACTTCATGAAATCATTAATAAACACAGCACCGGTTTCAATTTTATGGGCCAAAGAAAGAGCCTTTTCCTGATCCTCTGACCATACACTCCCACCCAAACCAAAATCAGTATCATTTGCCAAATCAAGCATTTGCTGAATATTACTACACTTAAATACTGAAAAGACAGGGCCAAATGTTTCCTGGCTATATACGGGCATATCTTTGGTAATATCTGTTAAGATTGTTGGAGAATAGAAATAACCCAAATTACCAACTTTTTTTCCTCCACATACTAGATTTGCCCCTAATGCAATTGATTCATCTACCTGCAATTGAATCTTATCTAGAATATCAAGCCTTGCAAGTGGACCAACTTGTGTATCATCTAACATTGGATTTCCTACCTTTAAAGAAGATAAAGAGCCCTTAAGCATTTCAAGGAAATCTTCATATATATTATCATTAACAATAAATCTTTTAGCAGCAATACAACTTTGACCATTATTTAACATTCTACCTTTAATTGCTGAATCTACACATTTTACTAAATTAGCATCTTCTAGTACAATGAAAGCGTCTGCACCTCCTAGTTCAAGAACAGTTTTCTTTAAATTTTTTCCAGAACACTCAGCTACTTTACTGCCAGCAAATTCGCTCCCAGTTAAAGACACAGCTTTAATCATTTTATCTGATATGATTTCTGGGATAATATCAATATCAATCATTAAAATTCTAAAAATATCTTTAGGTAATCCAGCGCTATGAAATATCTTTTCAATTGCAATGGCGGAACCTTGTACATTTGGAGCATGCTTAACAAGTGTAGAATTTCCTGCAATAATTGCAGGCACAACAAATCTAAATACTTGCCAAAAGGGAAAATTCCAAGGCATTATACCAAAAATTACACCTAAAGGTTCATATGATACAAAACTTGTAACTGCATTGGATTTAAGATACTTATTTCTTAAGTATTTCTCGGAATTATCTTCGTAGTACTCGCATAGTGAAGCACATTTTTCAATTTCTGCCATTGATTCCAAGATAGGCTTACCCATCTCACTCGTTATGATTTCTGCATATTGTCTTTTATTGTCCAAGATCATTTTTTTGACTTTAGATATTACTTGAATTCGATTTTGAATATCAAGCTCGGCCCATTGATTTTGAGTCTTTGAAGATTCTAAAATTATTTGCTTAACCTCGGTTAAACTCATCTGTTTGAACTCAGCAAACATTTGCTCATTCGCGGGATTTATTGATTTTAATATACTCATATAAATTTTATTCTATTTTTTGGATTAATGTATGGTTAAATTTACATTTGATTTTCAACCTACAATATAAAAATATTTAATATGGAGACCCAGTAATGAGTAATGGCTTTAAAGTACCTGTTCCTATAAATGAACCAATTAAAGATTATGCCCCAAATTCAGAAGAGAAAAAAAGTTTGGTCGCAAAAATAAATGAACTTTCTTCTATAAAGGTTGAAATTCCTATCATTATTGATGGAAAAGAAATTAAAACAGGAAATACTGGTAATTGCGTAAAGCCTTATGACCATGCTCATATTCTAGGCACCTATCATAAAGCCGGTGAAGAAGAAGTGAAAATGGCGATTGAATCATCACTTGATGCATGGAATGACTGGAGCCAAACTTCATTCGAATTTAGAGCTAAAATATTTCTAAAAATGGCAGAACTTCTTGCAGGACCTTATCGAGATATTATTAATGCTTCTACAATGTTAAATATGAGCAAGAACGCCTACCAGGCTGAAATTGATGCTGCATGTGAACTTATAGATTTCTGGAACTTCAACTGCTACTATGCAGATGAAATTTATAAACAACAACCGATGTACTCACCAGAAGGAACAAAAAATCAAACAGAACACAGACCTCTAGAAGGATTTGTATTTGCTGTGACTCCATTTAATTTTACAAGTATTGCTGCAAATCTTCCATCTGCACCCGCACTAATGGGTAATACTGCTATTTGGAAGCCTGCGTCAAGTACCGTTTACCCAGCACACTTTATAATGCAACTTTTCAAAGAAGCTGGACTTCCTGATGGTGTTATAAACTTACTTCCTGGAAGTGGCTCAATAGTAGGTAACCAAGTTTTATCTCATCCAAAATTAGCAGGAATTCACTTCACCGGTTCAACTGGCGTATTTCAAGGGATGTGGAAGCATATAGGAGAAAACATCAATCACTATGAATCTTATCCTAGAATTGTTGGTGAAACTGGAGGAAAAGATTTTTGCATNGCTCACGAATCATGTNACAAACAAGCTTTGGCAACTGCAATGACAAGAGGTGCTTTTGAATTTCAAGGNCAAAAATGTTCAGCAATGTCAAGNGCTTACATTCCATCAACNATATGGAATGANGTNAAANAAATGTATTTTACACAAATNAATGAGCTCAAAATGGGCTCNCCAGAACATTTTTCTAATTTTATTAATTCNGTTATAGATCAGAANGCATTTGACTCNATAACNTCNTATATAGATTATGCAAAAGATTCAGATGATGCAGAAATNATAACTGGTGGTCAATATGATGATTCAAAAGGTTACTTTATAGAGCCTACAACTATACTAACTACTNACCCTCATTTTAAAACGATGGAAGAAGAAATTTTTGGACCNGTNCTTACCATATTNATTTATAATCCAGAAGATTGGGATGAGACCCTNCNACTTGTTGATACNACNTCTCCATACGCTCTTACTGGAGCAATTTTTTGTAATGATAAAGAAGTNCTACAATNTGCAAATNAGAAGCTAAGATTTTCTGCAGGAAACTACTACATTAATGACAAACCCACAGGCGCAGTAGTAGGCCAACAGCCATTTGGNGGTGCAAGAGCATCAGGTACAAATGATAAAGCTGGATCNATGTTTAATCTTGTCAGATGGGTATCTCAAAGAACCATTAAAGAGAATTTTGAACCGCCTACCGATTACAAATATCCATTTATGGGAGAAGATGAGTAAAATTGATATAAACATAAAATCAGAAGTGGGAATGCTTAAAAANGTTCTGGTGCATACTCCCGGTGTAGAAATGAATCTACTCAACTCAAAAAATACAAATGAGTTTAACTTTGACTTCGAGAAAAAAACTTTTAGTGAGAATCCAAACTTTCTACTTTGGGATGATACTATCTATCTGGAGGGTGCAAAAAAAGAGCATCAGGAAATGTGCAAGGTAATAAATTCTCTTGCAGGTACTGAAGTTTGTATCCAGTTTAAAGACTTATTTGAAGAGTTACATAGTCCATGGGAAGAAGATCAGATTTTAGCAAATCTTCTTTTTACAAGAGACTTGGCATTTTCATTTGGTTCTACAACTGTAGTGTCTTGGAACTCTAAGATTGCTCGTAATAAAGAGAATATTCTTACAAGTAGTCTATTTAAGAATCACCCATCATTAAATGGAAATAAAATAGTTTTCTTTCATGATAGGTACCCCAACTTAACAATTGAGGGTGGAGATGTTATGGTTTTTGACCATAAGACGGTTATGATTGGGCTAAGTGAAAGAACAAAAAAAGAATCCGTTCAAGTGCTCTTGCCTTATTTTTTAGAACAAGGATTCTCTAATATTATTGGAGTATGCCTTCCCCAAAAAAGAACTTTTATGCATCTTGATACGGTGCTAACAAAAATCGATGATCATAGCTACCTTATTTATGATCCAGGAGATGCGGTTAACTATTTCAAGTTTAATTCTTCTAAACTAAGTGGCCAAAGTCTAACCTCGAATAATCTCAGCTCTCTTGTAAAGGAATTTGATGAATCTGCAACATTGTTCAACTGCAATCAGAATGAGCAATGGACATGCGGTTCAAATGCCCTTGCTGTATCTCCAGGTAAGATTCTTTTATATGAACGAAATGAACAAACTATAGAAAATTTAATTCAAAGTGGCGGATATACTGCGTACACTCCAAAAGAAATTATCGATGGAGCATATAACGATAATGAAAAAATTGTAGTAAGAATTAATGGCTCAGAACTTTCAAGGGGACGCGGTGGAGCCCGATGCATGACAATGCCACTGGTTAGGGGTTAATTATGGGACAACAAAATCCTACAGTGATGGTATCCTTAGGTGGTAATGCAATTAGTCCTAAAAATGAATCAGGGACGATTGATGAGCAATTTGCTCATACGCGAGAAAGTCTTGCTGCAGTAATGGGATTTGTGAAGCGCCGCTATAATATCTGTATTTCTCATGGGAATGGCCCGCAAGTAGGGGCTGAGCTACAGAGAAATGAGCTTACTCAAGAGGTTATTCCTCCTCTTCCTCTAGGGGTACTTGTTGCAAATACTCAAGGAGCAATTGGATATATGATTCAGCAATCTCTGCAGAATGCATTATATGCTGAAGATGCGAACAGGGAGGTTGTAAGCATCATCTCACAGGTCAAAGTTGATAAAGATGATCCCGCGCTAAAGGAACCTAGAAAATATATAGGCAAATCATACAATAAAGAAACAGCTCATCAGCTAGCAGAAAAGCATGGTTGGATTGTAAAAGAACAAGAAGCCAACATATGGAGAAGAGTTGTACCCTCTCCAAAGCCACTTTATATTTTTAATGGAAAATCAATAAAACACCTAGTAAACTACGGAACTATTGTTATCGCTGGTGGTGGTGGTGGAATCCCTTCTTACAATGATGACGAGGGGATACTACACGGTCTTGATGGTGTTATTGATAAAGATTACTCGGCTGCCTTGCTTGGCAGAATTATAAGAGCAGATGAATTATTTATGATTACAGATGTTGATAATGTTTATTTAAATTATAATAAAGAAAATCAAAAGAAGCTAGACCATTGTACAGTTAGTGAGGCAGAAAAATATTTAGAGGAAGGGCATTTTGGAGTTGGGTCCATGGAACCCAAAATTAAGTCGGCTATTTATTTTCTGGAACACTATGGTAAAAAAGTGGTTTTAACTTCACTTAAAAAATTAGAAGATGCACTTAAAGGAAATTCAGGAACTACAATTACAAAGGGTTAATTAATGAAAATACATGAGTATCAAGGAAAGAAAATATTGAAATCATATGATATCCCCATTCAAGATGGGGTAGTTATTGATAGCAAGCAAGATATTGAGAGTGCAATTGATAAGGTTGCTGAAGAGTATGATTGCAGCCAATTTATTGTAAAAGCTCAAATCCATGCGGGTGGACGAGGAAAAGGAGGTGGAGTAAAGTTTTGCCCTGATAAATCCTCTGCTATTGAATCTGCAAACAATATTCTAGGCATGAATCTAGTTACTCCTCAAACGGGAGAAGCTGGACAAAAAGTTAGAAAAATATATATTACCAAAGCCTTTGATATCGCTCATGAGTACTATATCGCAATAACCCTTGATAGATCAAAAAATCAGGATGTTATAATGGCATCGACTGAAGGTGGGATGGATATCGAAAAAGTTGCTGAGGAAACCCCAGAAAAAATCATAAAAGTTTGGGTTGATCCAATTCAAGGACTTCAGGATGACCAAGTTAAAACTCTTGCAGATGGGCTTGGATTTAGAGATGATTTGTTTTCACAAGCGTCTGATGTATTTAAAAAACTCTACAAGTGCTATATGGAAAAAGATACTACCATGCTTGAAATTAATCCACTTGTAAAGACTAAGGATGATAATGTAGTTGCCTTAGACTCAAAATTCAACTTTGATGGCAATGCGATGTTTAGACATCCAGATGTAAGTGATATGGAAGACCCTTTTGAAATAGACGAAACAGAACTTGAAGCTGGAAAATTCAATCTCAACTATATTAAGCTTGATGGAAATGTTGGCTGCATGGTTAATGGTGCTGGGCTGGCAATGGCTACAATGGATATTATAAAATTATCAGGTGGAGAGCCTGCTAACTTCCTAGATGTAGGTGGTGCTGCAAGTGTTGATACTGTAAAAAATGGATTTAAAATAATTTTAAAGGATTCAAATGTTAAAGCTATTTTAATAAATATTTTTGGAGGTATAGTTCGCTGTGATAGAGTTGC
>PCDA01000007.1 GCA_002591605.1 Fidelibacterota bacterium | reverse complement strand
TAAAATAGAAATTTGATTGTTAATGTGATTTAGATTACAAAAATTTAATAATTTTTTCTTTTAACCAGTAATTCGGTCAGTGCAGTATCTAGAGGTTCATCGGTATGAAGTGGAATGTAGTCTATGCGATTTTGCCTACATCCTGCTTTTAATGTTTGACAAAATTTGTTGAACAACTGGATATAGTCATTGGCAATGTGCCATGGATCGGTGGTGATTTCTTCAGCCGTTTCATTGTCAATAAACTTTACTCTCTCATTAAAATTAAATGTAGATTCATTTCTATCAATAATATGAAACACAATAACTTCATGGCCCTTATGACGTAAATGACGTAATCCATTTATTATTTTTGATGAATCATCCATTAAATCAGAAATAACAATTACTAATCCCCTCTTAGATATACCTTCTGCAGAATAATGAAGTGCATTAGCAATATTTGTTTTTTTTGATGGTTTTGCATTTTCCATATTTGATAATAATATATTAAGATGGCTGGGGACCGATCGCGGAGGTATCAATTTATTGATGGTTTCATTAAATAAAGATAATCCAACAGCATCCTGTTGTTTAATCAAAATATAGGCAAAAGATGCTGCTAATATTTTAGCATATTCAAATTTATTTGAATCATCAGATCCATAATTCATTGAATTGCTTTGATCTAAAATAATATTAGCTTTTAAATTGGTTTCTTCCTCGAACTGCTTAACATAGTATTTATTAGTTTTAGACCATAATTTCCAATCAATATGCCTAACCTCATCTCCAATACCATACGGCCTATGCTCTGAAAACTCTACAGAAAAACCATGGTAAGGGCTTTTGTGAAGTCCAATCATAAACCCCTCAACAACATATTTTGCTTTAATGGATAAATTNTGAAGCTTTGATAAAAGCTCAGGAGTCATTTTTTGACCTTGATCCATAAATCGTTATATCTTTAGTTGGTCAATTAATTGATCTAAAACATCTTCTTTNCTAATTCCATCTGCTTCAGCGGTNAAATTAGTAATAATACGATGTCTTAATATTGGCTTGGCAATATCTTTNATATCATCAATNTCAGGAGTNCTTTTTCCAGCNAGNAAACATTTTGCCTGTGCTGCCATAATTAAAAATGTGCTNGCTCGTGGACCTGCTCCCCAATCTANCCAATCTTTTGTNATTTGAGGTGCAANTTCATTGGTTGGTCTAGTCATACTNACTAATTTAACTGCNTACTCAATCACATTTTCAGAAACAGGAACTTGATTAATTAAATCTTGAAACGATTGTAATTCTTCTTNAGANATCACTGTGGTTAGNGATGCTTTTTCTTGCGTTGTAAGAGTTTTAACAATCTCTACNTCTTCTTCCATTGATGGATAATTAATTAGAATATTNAACATAAATCTATCCAATTGTGCCTCAGGTAGCGGATANGTACCTTCTTGCTCAATNGGATTTTGAGTGGCTAAAACAAAAAATGGTTGATCTAGAGTATATGTATTGCCACCTGTTGTTACTTTATTCTCTTGCATGGCCTCAAGTAGTGCTGATTGNGTTTTAGGCGGAGTTCGATTAATTTCATCTGCTAAAATAACATTTGAAAANATAGGACCTTTGAAAAATCGAAATGATCTTTTTGAAGTCTTTGAGTCTTCTTCAATAATATCAGTTCCAGTTATATCTGATGGCATTAAATCTGGCGTAAACTGTATCCTATTAAATTTTAAATCTAAAACATCAGANAAGGTTTTTATTAATAAGGTTTTTGCTAAACCAGGAACNCCTTCAAGTAATACATGCCCTCTACATAGTAGTGCAATAAAAAGATGATCAATNACATCTTTCTGGCCAATGATTACCTTTGAAATCATTTGAAAAAGCTGATCNCTACTTTCATTTAACTTATCTACAATTTTAATATTATCCATAATTTTCCCTTTGAAATGCTTAAATAAAGAAATTCATATTTTCTTAATGATTACGTATTAAATTTAAGAGTTAAGGATTGNAATTGAAATAAATAATAAATGNTACAAAAACAAATAAAAGGATTAAATCTTCAGGAGATTACACGAATTTGTGAAATGAATAATTTCCCACCATTTCGTGCTAAACAGCTATATCATTGGATGTATAGACATGGTATTAATGAAACCAATGAAATGAATAATATTCCGAAAGAAATGTCAGAATTACTTTCACAGGAATATCAATTTAAAACGCTTCAAGTAGAAGAAATTCAAAGTTCAGAAAAAGAGAATACTAAAAAGATTTTATTTAAAACTCATGATAANAGNCTTATTGAATCGGTNAGTATGATTGATAAAAATCTTCATACAATTTGTATATCATCTCAGGTTGGATGTAGTGTGGATTGTCAATTTTGCGCAACTGGTGAAATGGGATTCATGAGAAGTCTTAGCTGCGGAGAAATTATAGATCAATTTATTGAAATTACAAAAATCCGCGANGAACCCATTACTAATGTTGTGTATATGGGNATGGGAGAGCCATTTTTAAATTATAATGAAGTCATTAAATCTGCAGAAATTTTACATGATCCACATGGAATGAACCTTGGAAGAAATAGAATCACTATTTCTACCTCTGGAATTTTGCCAAAAATCAAACAATTCATTGAAGAAAAGCAACCCTATAAACTTGCAATATCTTTAAATGCAGCTGATGATGAAACNCGAACACGTATTATGCCCATTAATAAAAAATGGAATATTGAAATGTTAATGCNTGAACTNGAGAAATATCCTNTAGATAAAAAAAATAAAATCATGCTTGAATATGTACTNCTCAAAGGCGTGAATGATACCAAAAGCGATGCTGAGATTTTAGCTTCATATGGAAATAAGCTAAGATGTAAGATAAATGTGATACCTTTCAATNATATCGGAAATAAGTTTGNNCGTCCTGATGATGCGACAATAAATAGATTTATAGAAACCCTTTACGAAAATCAAATACATTACCAAACGCTGGTTCGATGGAGCAAAGGTAATGATATTGATGCGGCATGTGGTCAACTATCTGCAAAGAATAATGATTGAATATATCAAAAATATAATTAATGATAAACCTTCCATTGGNGTGGTTCTTGGTTCAGGTCTGAATAGCTTGATTGATTCTCTTGAAAACATAAAAAGAATCCCATATAATGAAATTCCATCATTTATTCAAACAACGGTGAAGGGTCATGCAGGGGAATTTGTTTTTGGAACAGTTAAGGGTACGGANATACCTGTGATTTTTGCTAATGGAAGATTTCACTATTATGAAGGGTTAGAGTANAAGAATGTTCATATTCTCATTGATATTTTCAATNAGTTAGGGTGTGANAAAATTATAACAACNAATTCATCCGGGTGTTTAATCCCATCATGGTCACCAGGGGATATTATGATTATCGATTCACATATTGATATGACNTTTAGAGATGGTCCTGATGTCATAAATAAAAAAATAGGTGATGAATATTACAACCCTAAACTNATNTCATTAGCGATAGATTGCATGAATGAAATGAACATGCCAATTCGAAAAGGTACATATGGATGGACACTGGGACCTACCTATGAAACACCTGCTGAAGTACAATTTTTACAAAAACATGGTATCAGTGCTGTTGGAATGTCAACNGTACCNGAAATAGAACGTGCTCATGAATTAAAAATTNATTTACTATCACTTGCATGTCTTACCAATTATGCTGTNGGCATTTCANAACACCCCCTAACACATGAAGAGGTAGTCGANCAGGCAAATAAAAGTGGTNAAANATTTACGAAATTATTAAATCAGATATTAATCAAGAGTAACCAAATCTAAATCCACATACGATTCAAATAAAATAACAGGATGACTATTTAACCATACTTCAGTCCACTCTTTATTAAACGTTAACTCCATTTTTCCACCAATATTTGATATATGTAATGGAGANACTAACTGATGAGACTGTGATGCATAATATGCAGCAGCAACAGATCCAGANCCACATGAACNCATAATTTGTTCAATGCCCTTCTCATAGGTTATTACATGAATATGATTATCTGATTCAACAGAAAGAAAGTTAACATTNAGACCTGAGGGTTTAAAAGTAGAACTATATCGAATACTCTGTGCATTATCATATAATATATTCTGATCTAATTCCTTAGATAGAGTTACGAAATGTTTTGCTCCAGAGTCAATATGTTTACCACTAAATCCATTCACCTCAAGTTCATCGGTAACATTAGATGGAGGCTTCATCGAAATATTAATTTTATTATTAATCAAATTGATTTTATGTTGACCATCNCCAGCTAAAAACGTGTTGGTTTTAAATTCAAATGTCAATGATTGCAATAGNAANACAGAGCATAATGCTCCATTGGCACACATCGTNTCCCAGCTTCCATCNCAATTATAATAGTCCATTTTAAAATCATCAGATTCAATAGANGTATCGATNAGTATTAACCCATCAGCACCTACGCCTTTTNTNCGATTACAAAATTTTTGAATATTGGNTTCATCTAACTCAATATGTAAATCATTTTTTATAATGAGAATAAAATCATTACCATTNCATTGAGATTTATAAAATTTTTGTTTATGCATTNGAATATGATTCNATATAAAAAGATAGTGAATAAATAATCATAAATAATGTCACTGTGACAATAGNGCGATAAANAAATTTTTGAGTTTGNCTTCGTTCAAATAGNACAGATACGATAATTAAAATAATCGTAAGAAATANTTTGTACTGATANATTGGCATTGAAAGTCNCCAAAAATTTGATTCAACAATTAACCATATATCACTNATNANAACAATGCCTAACATGAAATGAATGTATTTATATAATTTCTNAGATAAAAATGGTCCATGNGCNCCATCTTGNAAAATATATCCTACTGCTGCAAAAATAAACAAAAGTAGTATGATATTTAAACTNCTTGTATAAATAAATGTCATATCAAAATTCATAATTAAACCTGATTAAGAACGATTTGAATAAGTAGTACAACATCAAGTAAGTCAATAGTTCCATCTGCATTTAAATCAGATGCACATAGTTGTTGAAGGTTGGGCTCAAAAGTACCAAGGATAAAATTAATTTGTTGAAGAATGTCAATTACATCAATAGCACCATCCACATTTAAATCACCAAGAACACAAAGGGCATTGAATTCATTATATCCAGTCCTACGATAGTTCCCTTTGTACATTGACCAATAGTCATCTGTGGTACCTGATTGTTTGATATCAAAAACATTAAGGGATAAAGAGGTTCCTGCAATAACTTCAAGATCATTATCAGAATCAAGATCATAAATTAGAGGGGCGCTTCTATATGCAAACGGATAATCAATAGGAAACTGATTATATAATCCTCCAGTAATACTCATTGCATACATTTTACCATCTTGAGTCCCAAAAAAAAGATCTGGAATAGAGTCACTATTAAGATCTGATACAACAACAGATTCTGCAATTTGACTCCCTAGGTCAATTGGGAAGTATGGATACATCTGTCCATCCTGATTTACCGCATATAAATATCCGTCTGAATCACCAAAAATGATATAACAGTTATTTAGATAATTAACAAATGATGGAGAAGTTTCAATATTATCACTCGCCTCAACCATAAATCTCAACGATCCATCAGAGTTGATGCCATATAAATGATTATCATTACTACCTGCAATAATAATATGCTCACCTTCATAATTTAAAATTGATGGAGAACTATGAATTTTATCACCAGTTTGATAGGGAAAGCCATCAGCTACCGTACCATCATCATAAATTAAATAAATATTATCATCATCAGTTCCAAATACTAAATCATCTTTTCCATTACCATTAAAGTCTGCAAGAGATATCCCTTTTTTAATCTTTTCTCCGATGAACATAGAATATCCAGACACAAGAGTCATATCGTGATTAAGAGCGATAATTTTTCTTCCATCTCCACCAGAATACCCTGCGATAATGATCTCAAGCTCTGGATCATTATCAATATTTCCAATGGCTGGAGTACCAAGTAAAAATGTATCGGTATCATATCGATCTATATATCCAAGTTCATTAAATAAATACAGATGCTTGTCTTTAGAACAAACAACATAATCCATCACCTCATCTAAATCAATATCTGCAGATGCAATAGAGCCCCATATTTGATTTTCAGTTTGATAAGGATATACACTGTCTTCAATAACGCTTCCATCAGTATTATAGGCTCGTACTTTCCCATCATAATCTGCAATAATGATTTCCTTATCATTATCATTGTCTATATTAATCATAATAGGTGAGGAGCTAATGGGGAAGCTGGTTTCATTAGGAAATCCACTTTGATTTAAACTAACATCAAGCATAAATGTATAGCTGTCATTATAAAATAACAGATCATTACCTTGTATGTACTCGGCTGTGATTTCAAGCTCAATAGGAATCTGCCCCAATTGGATGTCTTCGGATAACGTAACCTCAATAAAATTAGAAAAACTACTTTGACCCCCATCTAACTCTCCAAATTCAATAGTACTACTTGGAAAAGAGATGCCATAATCACTGCTTAGCTGACCCGTGATTCCATACGCGGTAACATCATCAGACATATTGTTCATAACAAATTCAAGCACCACGGATTCCCCTGGATTTAAAATTCCATCTCCATCACTATCTGAAGAAATTCCAACATAATCACCCAATAACATTAAATTAAGCACGGTAAACTCTATAGTATCACCTGCAGATCCAATGTCTACAATATTGACACCACCCATAGATTCATCACTTAAAAAACATGAAGGGTTTGTTGAATCATTAAATTGTGTTCGTCCCACTTCTTCACTAAAAACAGCAGAAGCAAATACGCCACTGGTGGTAGAGGTTCCACCAACTCTATAGACATATAACTCATCTGGAGGTCCTTGAGCATTACCTTGTCCATTATATAAATCATTCACTCGATAAATCACAATCCCTGAATCAATACCGGGAGCATTTGAATCATACATACCTTCTTGGGTTCGATATTCGATGATAAAATATTCATTCGGGTTCGATGAATTAAGTCGATATGCATTATTGTCAGTTTGACCTAAAGGATTTAACTCAAACGTTCCACCACCTGATGCATCCTGTAATTCAATCCAGTTGAAATATCTATACTTTATATATGAACTCATCCATTGAGGAATATCAGTACTGGCATCCATTACATCCCATCCACCAACTGCAACCGGAGCCGAATCATTATAATAATGATAAAGATCAGGAGCACCTAATGAATGACAAAATTCATGGGCTAAGGTTCCAACAGAAAAATAAGGTCCTGATGCCATATTAAAGTTATAATCCCATACTCGCTTACCATGAATTTCTGATACTACTGAATACAATGCCCATCGATGTGGCCATAAAAGATCTGCCCATCCTCCAGGAACACCATAAACAAGAAAGGTAACATTATCTACATTACCATCATTATTAGAATCTATGATTAAAGAATCCGGTACTTCACTTTCAATAAATGCAATTGCATTTTGAAGGAGTGTATGCTCTCTATCTGTTCTCTCTGAGTCTGTATATCCTTCAGGATTTGTCACTGCATTATACGGCTGATAGTAACTACGTGGATACTGATCTTGATATGATAAATTTGAATCCATGCTCGATATTGGGTAATGAATTGTATTTACAGTCAGCATATCATATGATACTTCACTAAAATAATGCTTCATCGATGGTCCATTCTCATTATTGAAATAACTATCATAATAACTTCGAGCATTTCCAAATTCATCTTCATCTGCAAATCGAATAAATACATTTAAATTGTTTACGGTTCCTGTGGTAGGAGCATCTCGAGTCTCTACACCATTCCACCATCGTTCACGAATTTCAAGATAACGCTCTTGAGGAATCATTACTTTTTTTCTAAAGCCTAATTGAGCAAGATTATAGTTTTGATCTGCTCGATATATTGACGGTACTATTGTTTGATTGTCAAGTAAGGCATAATAATAAAAACCATCTTCATTGCTTTGGGTAATAGTGTAGTCATTCTGATCATGTAACCTGCTATAATATTCATCTCCTGATGCGTAGCAATGAAGAGTGCTGCCATCTGGTTGTTTGAGTTCCACGGGAACATCATATAGTAATGCGCTAAATAGTAGCGTGGGCAGTAGGTAGAGTAGAATTAAGGTTTTAATTATTTTCATTGCTAGATTAAAGTTATATTATACCGGTATTTAATTGTAACTATAATCTAATGCGTTCTATTAATAAAAGAGAATTATTTATTCAAGCATGGGACCTTTTTAAGGGTAATGCTCAATTCCTCATTAATGTGGGAATTTTAATATTCTTAATTCAAATGCTAATTCCAAACTTGCTTGATAGTTTATTTGATGGGATGAATCTTCAATACCTTTTATACAGATTTACATACCTTCTTCTTGTTACTGGTATTACCTTAGGGGTGACATCCCAATTAATTAAAATTACGCGTCTTGTTATTATTGATAGCTATAATGATATATTTAATTATTTTCATAAGGTTGCTAAAAGTGTAATGGGTAGCGTCCTTATTGCATTAACATTAGGAGTGTTAGCAGTTATTTTTCTGATTTTATTTGCTGGAATATCCAGTGTCAATATTGAATCACTAGAGCAAATGGCATCAGGCAATGAAATATCAGCTCCCCTTATGATTGGATTTATGGGATATGTTGTGGTATTAACATACTTGACGCTCAAAACTAATTTTTTCACATATTTTATTATTGATAAAGATATGGGGGCTGTTGAAGCACTGAGTGAAAGCCTAACACGAACTACTGGATTAGAATTTGAATTATTTACTATATACTCAATACTTGCACTTCTCAATCTTATTGGGGTACTACTATTTGGTATTGGGTTACTATTTACCATCCCATATAGCTGGCTTGTAATCAGCGTCATTTATACCCGCCACTTAAGTGACTAAGATGAAAATTGCACTTTGTCTAATTAGTATTTCAGGATTATTATTATATAGTCAATTAAAGGAGAAAGATCCATTGAAAGATAAACTAACAAAACTTCAATATGATGTCACTCAAAATTGTTCCACTGAGCCTCCATTTCAAAATGAATACTGGGATAATAAAGAAGATGGAATTTATGTTGATATTATATCTGGAAAACCACTTTTCTGTTCAATCCATAAATATGACTCTGGGACCGGATGGCCATCATTCTATGATATTATTAATGATGATGCAGTAAAAGAGAGCGATGATTATGATCTTGGATACAAACGAACTGAGTTGAAATCCTCATCATCTAATGCACATTTAGGACACCTTTTTAATGATGGACCGAAACAGACGGGTATGAGATATTGTATAAATTCTGCCTCATTAAAGTTTATAAAGTATGAAGATCTTGATAAAGAGGGACTAGGAGACTATAAGAAATTATTTGATGAGAAAAAGTAGATTTACCTGCTAGTCAGTAATTCTTACTAACATTCCATTACACTTTTCATCAATCGTTCTTTCAATCATTTGCGCTATCTGTTTAGGAGTTTGCCACGTACTATAATCTTCATTAGGCATTGCATTTCTATTTGCGCTCGTATCTATAATCCCAGGTAAGATTGCATTTGAAGTTATATTATTTTCTTTATTTTCAAGAGATATCAATCGAGTTAGCATGTGTACAGAAGATTTACTGACTAGGTATGCAGCTGCACCAGGAAATCCATCTAAAGCTGCCTCAGATCCAATATTGATTAAATGACCATCTTCTTGATCTACCATATATTTTAAAGCAACTCGAGAACCATTTAAGCATGTTAAAAAATTCATAGAATACATTTTTTCCCAATTCTCATTATCATCTTGGATACTACTTCCCATCGCAAACCCACCAACGCAATTAATCCATATATCAATAGATGGAAATTTATTCTTTATTTCTGAAGCAACAGCTTCAACTTCAGTCAACTTTTCCATGTCAGCAGTTAAAATAGAAATATTGCTTTGCTCATATTCTTGCCGAACCGTTCGTGTAACGCCAATCACATTGTGTGATATATTAGAAAAATAATTAATTAATCCTTTTGCCGTTGAACCGTTACTACCCGTAATAACTATTGTATTATATTTCATCTTCAAATTTTCCATTGGTTAGTTGTTGAATTTCCTGTTCTACTTTTGATACAAGTCCATTAAGTCCAAGTGAACTATATGTTGATGGATCTATAGGCTTACCACATATTAATTTTACAGTACCTGGAGAAAGGGTCCATCTATCTTTAGGTTTAAATTCAAATGCTCCGACACATCCCACTGGAACAATGGGGGCATTTGTATTAATGGCCATATGAAACCCACCTTTTTTAAATCGTTTTAAATTACCACTAAGAGTTCGTGTGCCTTCAGGGAGTAGAATAACATCATATCCATTTGATAATCTATCTTCTGCAATATTAATGGTTTGAATCGCAGAGTCTTTATTCTTTCGTTCTATGGGGATTGCTCTAAATCGTTTAAGCATTGCACCCCATACTGGGATATTATAATTTTCTTTTGCGATGACGGCTGTAATATGTCCTGGCGTTAGGTAAGCGAATAAAAATACATCAATGAAACTTGAATGATTAAACATATAGATCCGACCCCCAGGACTAGGAATGTCACCATCAATTTCTATTTTAATAAATAAGCTTTTTAGCATTAACCAACATACCGCAGTAGCGCTTTTATACATTAAATGTGTTGGTAAAATAAATGAGGTGATAATAAAAAGTATTCCAATAGGAATAAATACAAATAATGAAAACAAGTATATAAGAATACTTTTGATGGCGGTAATCATGAAATACCCCCAATAGATTCAAATATCTTGATGCTTGCTTTTGGAAATGCATATAAAGAAAGATCAGAGAAATTAATCCACTTATATGCAGTCGGTCCATTTAACGTAATGTCACCAGAAACATAAAGACAATGAATAGCATTTATGGTAACAGAAAAGTGTGAGTATTTATGCTCTACTTGTGCAATCTGATTTTTTGTTTTTATTTTAATAGAAAGTTCTTCTTTAATTTCTCTTTGAATTGCTTTTTTGGCTGTTTCATTTTTTTCTATTTTTCCCCCTGGAAATTCCCAAAGACCGCCTAATAACCCATCCTCTTTCCTTTTAGTGATTAATAATTTTGAGCCTTTGTATATAATCCCAACAGCAACATTGTAATGAGGTATAGGTTTCTTTTTAATTTTCACTGGGTAGTCTTCTTGAGTTTCTTTTTTGAACGCAACACAAGTCGTACTTATAGGACAATGGGGGCAATCTGGATTTCGAGGTTTACATATATATCGTCCCAAATCCATCACTGCTTGATTAAAATCTCCAGGTCTATTTTGGTCGATAATTTTATCCATATATTCAAGAATTGATTTCTTATTTTTATCTGGAGTTATCTTGTACGCATTATGCCTCGATATAATCCTGTTTACATTACCATCAATTACAGATACTGGAATATTAAATGCAATAGATTGTACTGCAGCTGCTATGTATGGACCAACTCCCTTTAGTTCATGAAATTCTTTAACATTATTTGGAATCGTTCCCCCATTTAGAACTACTGTTTTGCATGCATGATGAAAATTCCTGGCCCTGGAATAGTATCCAAGTCCTTCCCAATATTTTAAAATCTCATCAATTGAAGAATCGGCAACATCTTGAATCGTTGGAAAGCGTTTGATCCACCTATTATAGTATTCTTTTACAGTCGTAACCTGTGTTTGTTGAAGCATGATCTCAGAGAGCCATATTTTATAAGGATCATCAATATCGCGCCATGGCATTTGAGTTTTATTAGCATCATACCATTGAACAATGTTTTTTGAAATTGATTTATAGCTCATTGATGTAACAACTTGCTTTCCAATTTATAGTTTCAAGCATATTAATAAAATCTTGTTTTGAATCTGAGGAGACGGTTTCAATAAATTGATTAATGATAATTTCAATTTCATCATGAAGTTTGTTAATGAGATCATCACCATTCGAACTTAAAAACACCGTGTATCCTCTTTTATCAAAATCTGATTTCCTCTTTTCTACAAGATCACTTTGAAGAAGTATATTGATGTTTCGTGTCAGTGTACTTTTATCAATACCAACAATTTTAGATAATTCAGTCATAGAAATCCCTGAGGTTGGAATGTTTGATAGGGCAAAATATTGTGATAAGGATAAGTTGTTATTGGCAGATACTCGACGAATAACCACATTCATATGAAGAATAAAACTGTGTAAATACTCTGTTATCATTAATTGTATTATACAATATAATNAGCAGTTTTCCAAATACTCAGCAATATCTTGATATGTATCAACAACATGAATTGAATTATCGATTTNNAGTATATCCTNTTNNGATAAAGAGGTTGTNATTCCAATAACCTGNGCACCTGANCCNACAGCNGATNAAAGTCCAGTTTGNGAGTCTTCAATAATAAGTGTGTTATCTGANGTTAATNCTAAATCATCCATTGCCTGTATAAANGGCACNGNAGATGGCTTTGGNTCTCGAGATTCGGATGCTGTTAATGAATAGGGAAAATATTTNCCAATACCTACACATTGATCAATTTTCTGATAACTTAATCGTGTCGTATTGGTGACAATACCTACTTTNACNTGACANTCNGNTATATATGTACTGTAAAACTTTTCAAAACCTTCAATGTATTNAAGTTCAGTTTCCATGATTTCATGCAGGTAGGTTCTTAATTTTAATCGAATATCATCAACTACACCGGTAATATTAAATTTACTCATAAAGCGAGGATAAAAATGCTTGTATGACAAGCCCTTAAATTCAGAAAGNTCCTCACTGGAAACTAAAATATTNTTTTCTTTAAGAAATCTAAGTTGCGCCTTATCAAAAAGACCCTCGGAATCCAGTACAGTACCATCCATATCAAATAGGATTCCACTGTATTTAGTTGTATANTGCAATTTATTTACAGACATATATTTGAAGTTGGCTGGACTCGTTAAATCTACTGCACTCATAATCTCCGAATCTATCTTCAATGTCCAGNCCTGCATCAATTANTAGTCGGTTAATGGTATCTGGATAATACATTCTCATTTGATAATCAAATACCTTATTATACGATGGATTATCTTTATATCGATAATCCCAGCTCAAATCACACACTTCAGTATCNACATCATATTTACAGGTTTCAAATATTTCAATTAATTCCCCAGTCTTTGAATCCTTAAAATCCATTACTGGCAGCTCTCTGTATTTCTCTTCTCTATATAAGAAATCAGGATCTGGGACTAAAATATCAAGAACAAATTTACCATNATCTTTTAAATGCTCTTTAACACAGCTAAATACCTTAATNGCATCCTNATCAGTTAGAATGTGTAGAAATGAATTGAATGCAATAAATATGTAGTCAAACNTANTGTCTAAGTGAAAATCTCTCATATCTTCATTATAGATTCGTTTTTTAGAATCTATTTGATTAAGAATTNTTTTTGAAAAGTCGCATAGCTCTTTAGATATATCTAAGCCATGGTAATCTATGTTTTCCCTAATAAGAGGCATTGCAAGCCTCCCGGTTCCNGAGCCTAGTTCAAGTACCTTACTNTGAGGAGNNATGATGTTTTTATAAAACTCCATATCATCTTTTTTCCACCAGTATTGATCGTTATANATCTCTGGAAACTGATATATATCAAATTTTGTAATTAGTCTACCACAATAAGTTCTTTTGTAGAACTATTCATTGGTCTGCATGAATCTTTTAGTATNACACAATCATCTTCAATGCGCACACCNCCCCATCCAGCAATGTAAATTCCNGGTTCAATAGTAACAACGTTGTTCTCTTCNANNAAATCATGGTTCATCCATGTTAAACGTGGGAGTGTATGTACNTCAAGGCCAAGACCATGTCCAGTNGAATGCATAAATAATTCNCCATAACCTTTTGAATCAATTACATCACGACATGCTTTATCTACATCAGAACATTTAATNCCACTTCTTGCNNCATNAATGCCNGCAAGCTGTGACTCTAATACAATATTATAAATCTCATGATGACGNTCAGAGGCTTCACNAACNACAATNGTNCGCGTCATATCTGCATGGTAACCCTTATAAAGAGAACCAAAATCCATAACAATAAAATCGCCTTTTTTAACCTCATTATCAGAAGGNGTGGCGTGAGGTAGNGCTCCATTNGCTCCACTAGCTACAATAGGGTCATAACTATCTCCNTCTCCACCCTCTTGTTTAAANAAATANGATAAGCGTGCAGCAATATGCTTTTCAGTAANACCAACTTTTATTTCAGGTAATATNAGATCAAATACTCGATCTGTGATATCAACTGCAGTTTGCAGCGCATCAATTTCTGACTGATCTTTAACGGCTGCAATATTTTCTACNATATCATTTTCNGGTATAAGCTCAACACTCTCNTCNACAGACTNNTTGATTCGATTATACATATCAAATGATAAATGATTACCCTCAAAACACATTCTCCAATTATTGTTTAATAACTTTTCATCAGAAATTAATTTTAAATGATTTGTNGTAATATGAATTGTATGATCTAGAATTTCATGNTTTGATTGTTCAGTGTANCTACCATCAGAAAAAAAGTAATNTCCCTCATCAGTGATAAGTAAAAANCCTGANGATCCTGTAAATCCACTTAAATATCTTACATTCGTAATATTNGCAATATAAAAAGCATTATANCCCTTATCTTGCATAATTGATTTAAGACGATCAAGTCGTTGTCGATATACNGTCATTACTTCTCCTTTGCTAATTCACGCTTTATTTTTACATCACGTTGCTTAATACTCGTNNTTGCAATCGANTTATTCCGAGCAACTANTTTCAATACATTTCCAGCTTGCTCAAACTGTTTTTGCTTGATAAGAATNTCTACAAAAGTTAGGGTTGCCATTTTAGGATCAATATCAATCTTATTATTTTCAGGNTNCNATGCANTTGGTCTNGNNGATTTTANTGNNGNTTTNCGTTTTGATNCTTTAGATTTTTTAGTAGTAACTTNCNTTACTACTTTTTTTCTTTTTATNGGCTTCTTNGGTTTTTTTGAAGCTTTTANAATTTCTAAAGCAAATTCATCGTTGGGGATTAAATCTAAAATCTGATGAACCATTTTAATCATCTNNACTTGCTTAATAGATTTTGAATTATAATACATTACAAGTAGCCTTAATGCATTTACATACAANGTATCTTCTGATANTATCTCTTTTAAAATACCTTCNGCGCCTTTGCCATCACCATCAACCATCATNATCTTNGCTAAAATNTATTTTCCNTCATTATTTTGAGGATTNAAAAGNAATCCAACGTTACAAACCTTNCTGGCAAGNTCATAATCACCNTCTTTAATATATTCCTCAGCTAATTGTGGNAAAAAAGATGTCCCTAAATCTTCACTAAAAATCTTTTCTAAATTTTCTTTATTCATCTACTTCCTNTTTATTNTTTTTGTACCAATCATTAATATAATCNATAGTNTNCTGAACAGGNGTACCNGGTCCAAATAATTGNCCAACNCCATACGATAAAAGATTATCCATATCTTCTTGAGGTATAATTCCACCNCCNGTTAATANGACATCATCCATTTTATTATCATTCATTAAATCTTTAACNTTTTTAAAAATGGTCATNTGAGCACCACTTAATACAGANANTGCAATAANATCAGCNTTTTCTTGTAATGCAGCTGANACAATCATATCTGGNGTTTGNCGTAATCCTAAATATATNACTTCCATTCCATNGTCTCTAAATGCTCGTGCTAAAATTTTAATTCCACGATCATGNCCATCTAAACCTGGCTTTGCCATTACNACTCTTATTTTACTCAATTTCTACTCCTTATAGANATGGTCACNGGTCCATCATTAACCAACTTTACTTCCATANCAGCTTGAAACACTCCACTTTCAATTTTTGAATGTCGTTCAGNCATATAATCAACAAANNAANTATATANATTTCTAGCTTCATTAANAGNCATAGCNCCAATATAGCTNGGNCTATTTCCTTTTTTTACATTCGCACACAGTGTAAACTGACTAACAATCATAATACTTCCATCNANATCTTNAACGGAAAGATTCATATTTTTCTGATNGTCATTAAAGATACGCATTTTAAGTATTTTCTTNGAAATATATTTAACATCATCATGATTATCATCTTTTTCNATTCCCAATAANACTAAAATNCCNTGATTAATACTACTCGTANGTTTTTTATCAATNATAACATCACAAGATGTAACTCGTTGTATGATAGCAATCAACTATCAATCCANACATTTTNNTCACCNAAAATGTCACGAAGTTTTTGAATNAANTCTAAAGAAGGNCTAACATTTAAATCNTTGGAAACTACTCTTTGACAATAACCAGATGATGATTCTATNTTTAAAACAAANCTGCAATGNCCCTTATGTGAANTGGCAATACTATNNACNTTTGANAGNATATCTTTATTNGATTGNTCATAAGAAAATTTAATATTAATATGCCTACTTAATTTATCTCGAACTCGNTTAATTTCAATTANATCATCAGCTATAATCTTTACNACATCATCATATTCACTTTGACGATTAGATANCTTNCCTGTTACAAAAATCATTTTATTCTCATGNATTAAATCTTTGACTTTATTAAATANATCACTGAAAATAAAAATTTCTGCTTTTGATGACATTCTCTCAAGTGTAATAATNGCCCATTGATTNTTTCTTTTATCAAATAATATTTTTGATGAAGACACCAANCCTCCTAGTCTCAANTCAGAATCNTTNCCNTTNACATCATCAACTTCAAAATCTTTTAAATCCNTCNANTATGGTTCTAAGGGATTTCCTGATANATAAAAGCCTATCAATTCTTTTTCTTTNGATAAGCATATATCACTACTCCANTCCTCAGCTTCTGCTAATTCTGGTATGGGTATTTCCATNTCNACACCATCGCTAGAAAATAATGATNCCTGGTTCTTNTTGCTTTGCTTATTATAAAGTTGACCAAAATGTATCACCTTNTCTATAGATTCATATTGCTGTGCACGNTGACCTGCTAGTTGNTCACAAGCTCCTGCCAATATNAGACTCTCTANTGTTTTTTTATTTACTGCNGTAGACTCAATCGTACACAAATCAAAAATCGTTTTNTAGGTAACATCTNTNCGGGCTTTAGCAATATCNTCTGCTGCTTTATATCCTACATTTTTAATTGCTGCCANTCCATATGAAATTGTATGATCATCAATAACNCGAAAATCNGGAAANGACATNTTNACATCAGGCATGACAACATTAACATTTAANCTTTTTGCATCATCNATNANTTTNACNACTTTNTCNGTNTCATTAATATCNGATGATAGATTTGCTGCAAAATATTCNGCTGTATANTAGGTTTTAAGCCAAGCTGTTTGATANGCAATTAATGCATATGCAGCTGAATGACTCTTATTAAATCCATACTCTGCAAATTTTTCNAATANCTCAAAAATTTCTATTGCTGTTTTTTCATTAATTTNATTTTTNACCGCACCNTTTACAAANTCAGTTTTAAATCCAGCCATCAACCTCTTTTTCTTTTTTCCCATCGCNTTNCGCATTANATCAGATTGAGCTAAAGTAAATCCACCAATTTTATTTGCTATTTGCATCACTTGTTCTTGATATACAATNATTCCACATGANTCTTCNAGAATATCTTNNAGAGATGGATGTAAATATCGGATTTCTGCTTTNCCATGTTTTCGNTTNATATATTCAGGAATATTNCCCATCGGTCCAGGTCGATACATTGAATTCATAACTATTAAATCTTCAAATGCNTTTGGTTGAAGATTNTTAAGATGCTCCTGCATACCAGATGATTCAAATTGAAANATTCCCACAGTATTTCCNCATGANAATAAATTAAATACTTTCTCNTCATCTANNCTAAGNNNGCCAATATCAATTTCNTTATTATGTCTTTTTTTGATNATTTTTAGAGTTTGATCAATAACTGTTAAATTTCTAAGTCCTAAAAAGTCCATTTTAAGAAGNCCTAAATCTTCTACTGACTTCATATCTGCTTGAGTAGTAATATCATTCGTAGATGGATTNTTATATAAAGCAACGTAATCNGTTAATGGACCTGGNGTAATTACAATGCCCGCTGCATGGGTAGANGCATGCCTATTCATNCCCTCAAGTACTTTAGAGTGNTCTATTAANGATTTGACTGTTTCACTNTCATCATATACATTTTTTAAATCTTTATTTTGCTCCATTGCTTTATCGATNGTGATNTTGGGATCATTTGGAATCATTTTTGCAATATTATCNACTTGNCCATAGGGCATTCCCATCACTCTACCNACATCACGAATNGAAGATTTAGCTTTCATGGTTCCAAANGTAATAATCTGAGCAACTGAATCATTNCCATACTTATCTTTGATATAATCAATNACTTTTTCACGCCCATTAACGCAAAAATCAATATCAATATCTGGCATGGATACTCTATCAGGATTTAAAAAACGNTCAAAGAGTAAATTATACTTTAAAGGATCNAAATCTGTNATACCAGAAGCATAAGATACAATTGATCCAACAGCAGATCCCCTTCCAGGTCCAACAGGAATTTTGTTATCTTTTGCATAATTGACAAAATCTTGAGTAATTAAAAAATATCCNGCAAANCCCATTTTTTTAATAACGTTTANCTCATAATCAAGNCNCTTTTGTACNGNAGGGGTAATTTCATTATATCGCTCNTTCAGACCTTTCATNCATAGNTTGCGTAAATATTCATCAGGNTNTGCTTCNCCATCGAGTCCAGGNATAGGAAACATTGGAAGATGATANCTTCCCATGCTAATTTCAGCATTNCACATTTCTGCTATTCGCTGAGTATTTTCAATCGCNCCAGGAAACTCTTTNAACATNTTATNCATTTCATCTTGAGATTTNATATAAAATTGTCTTGGCTCATATTTAAGNCGATTAGTATCTGATATCTCTTTNCCCATNCCACAGCAAAATAATATATCATGTGATTCCCAATGTTCNTCAAANGCATAGTGATTATCATTTGTGGCAATCAAAGGAATATCTAAGTCTTTAGANAATTTCAATAAAACTTTATGAGATTTTAATTCTTCNTTAATTCCATGATTTTGTAATTCNAGAAAAAATCTATCTCCAAAAATATTTTTATAATCNAGNGCAGCTCNNTTTGCATTTTCATAATCATCAATACTCGCATAATAATTAACTTCACCNGCCAGNCATCCGCTNGAACAAATCAANCCTTCGCTNTATTGACGNATTAAATCCTTNTCAACTCGAGGNTTATAATAGAATCCATTAAGNAATCCAATNGANACTAATTTGATTAAATTTTTTAAACCAANGTCATTTTGAACTAATANTAATAAATGATGATAATTCCATTTTTTNGAATTTTTATCAATNTGACGATCTTTATGGTCNCCAGTTGCAACNTANACTTCACAGCCCATAATNGGCTTAATGCCATTTTTCTTAGCACTTTGNTAGAANGGTACTAANGAAAAAAGATTGCCATGTTCNGTTACNGCAATACTATCCATATTAANATCTGTTAATCGATCACACATCATATCAATGGANTGNGCTGCATCCAGAAGTGAATAATCTGTATGATTATGTAAATGAANAAACTCTGACATAATTTATTTCGCTGATATTAGTATTATTAAAATTCCGTTAATTATAGTGATTTTTAAATATCNAGAAAGCTTCGCACACTCTTTAGATGATATATCACTATTTAATCTCTTAATAATATACAATAATGGNATATGAATTAAAAAAACCAATAATGGAATATATTCTATTTTATAGNNTNGAGTATANATAGGGGAAATTGATATAATAAAAAAAGNTATAAAGATNANGCGTATCAATATAATGGTNGGATGCTTACCAAAATAAATTGGTANTGTTTTATAATCTCTAGATGCNTCTCCNTCNAANTCNTGAATATCTTTGATNATTTCTCTAATTAAATTTAAAAAAAATGCTAAACACATTATTCTTAAGGAATGAGATATATCTGCATCTAACCCACTTGATGTAAANANAAATACTAATCCAACCATNAGTGATATAACAATATTTCCAATCAGNGGTATNCGCTTNAGAAANAATTCATATAATAAAATACNAGGAAGCGCACAAAANAGAGCAATCTGCCTTGCTAATATTGGAAGATTAATAGTNAAAATTGAACCTAATNAAAACANAANAANAATCANTACAATCAATANCNTTGGATTAATATCATTGTTTACAAGAATNCGGTGAGGTTTATTNATACGATCTGATTCNATNTCAATTATATCATTNAGTATATTAGCTGCTGACATNTAACAAATTAATATTAANCAAATNAGATATAGATTNGAATAATCTGCANTTGNAATNATAANAGACATAATAATAGCNCTTGATATNGCAATAAATATATTGANNGGNCTTGCTAATAATATAATATGATTTAANNGTTTCATCNGGTNANCTCAAGTGCGCGNTATNNATTTGATNGATCTTTATAAAGANTATNTTTAAAATNTTTAAAGATAGTTANGATNGAATTAATTTGNTGATCATTNCCAAACTCCAAAATAATAGAACCTCNTGGATTTAAAATNGATTCAGATAANTNAAATATTTTNTGATAAAATGATAANCCATCNCCATNATCTGTTAAAGCATTNANNGGATCATAATATCTTACNGNNTGATCAAGNTTGNNTATNTNTGTTTTATCNATGTATGGTGGGTTNGANATAATAATATCATANGTCTNTTNAAAATTNATATCANNAANATCTGAATGAATAACANTGATATTATTNCANNNAAATTTTTTGATATTACTATTGATATTTTCAATGGCAATATCTGAAATCTCAACTAANTCTACATNNGANGNNGGATNTTCTAANCTNAGNGTAATGCCTANNCANCCAGATCCCGANCANAAATCGAGNGCAGATTGAAACTTTTTTTTTTACATATNTCAATNATGANTTCANTATCTTGNCNAGGAATAAATACATCTGGNAAAATATTAAAATCACGACCATANAANGTGGCNTCNCCTAAAANAACTTGAAGNGGAATATGATNNGANCGCTTATAAANCATATCNATATAATTTTTAATNTGNNNTGAATNTGGNNATTCATGANAATTCATAACTAACCANNTACGTTGTTTATTAATTACTTTTAATAAAATCCATTCAGCTTCNCTTTTATAATTAGAAATTTCATGAGTTTTGAGGTATGCNANCCCATAATCAATTAATTCTTTATATGATGAAAAACTANGCATCATTCATTAAAAGTTTTTGNTTTTCAATTTTTAGNGATTCAAAAATTTCTTCTAAATCACCNTCCATAATATCATTGAGTTTATATAANGTCAAATTTATTCTATGNTCAGTCATTCTTCCNTGCGGGAAATTATANGTCCTTATTTTTGCACTTCTATCTCCAGTNGAAACCATAGATTTTCTCTGATCTGCTCTTTCTTTNTTTNGCTCTGCCTCTTGAATTTCAAAAATTTTACTTCTCAATACTTTTAATGCTTTATCTTTATTTTTATGCTGTGATGATTCATCTTGACATGTNACAACAACACCAGTGGGTATATGTGTCACCCTAATAGCTGATTCAGTTTTATTAACATGTTGACCACCTGCACCTGANGCTCTATANGTNTCAATTTTAATATCNGAATCTTTAATNTCCATATCAATATCTTCGACNTCAGGCAATACAGCNACGGTAGCAGCACTAGTATGNANTCGTCCACTAGANTCTGTTTCTGGAACTCGCTGTACGCGGTGNACNCCGCTTTCAAATTTCATATTACCATANGCACCACTTCCTTTGATACTTATAATNGCTTCCTTAATTCCNCCNCCCTCATTATCATGCAATGTCATNATTTCACTNCTCCAATTCTTTCGTTCAACATANCGCAGATACATTCTCATTAAATCTCCAGCNAATAATGCAGCTTCATCNCCNCCAGTACCACTTCTNATTTCAAGAATGGTATTATTATCATCATTNGGATCNTTTGGAATTAATAATACTTTAAGTACNTGCNCTAAATTTTCAATATCAGATTTTAATANTGAAACTTCTTCCTTNGCNAATTCTACNAATTCCTCATCATCNCNNTCAAGCATATCATTCGCAGAAGANAACTGTTTNGNTTTACTAATNTATTCTTTTGCNTTTTCTACAATCTCNGTTAATGAATTATGTTCTTTTGCAATTTTTGCAAATTTTTTAGAATTTGAAATAACTTCTGGATCTGATAATGATTTNGANAAATCATCAAAGGTATNAATNATNGCTTCTAATTTATCTATCATCCNATTGCTTCCGCNACNTGTTCCTTGCCNCTATATTTTTCNAAGGAATCACCAAAGGCGCTNGTTAANGCNTCNAATGCNACTTCTANNTGNTCNTCATCTGGGGAACTAGTNGTAATATTTTGTAGCCATANTCCTGGTTTGATTAAATATTTTAATAACGTTTTATCTTGATGTTTAGANGAAAATTTTAGAAACTCATAACCTATTCCAGATACAAGAGGNATAAATAAAATATGCATAATTAATCTATTTATTAGAGTGATTTCACCAAAAATAGANATAAANATAGTATCAATAACAATAAANGTCATGATAGCNACAAACATAACAATAAACATAAANCTAGTNCCACATCGAGGATGTTGNGTTGGATANTTATTGCTATTTTGAACTGTTAAATCATCTCCATTTTCNAACGTATAAACAACTTTATGCTCCGCNCCGTGNTATTGAAATAATCGACTTGCCTCTTTNGTNTTTGANATNAAATANAAATANGCTAAAAAAATAAGAATNCTAANAGATCCAGAAATTGAATTATAAATCATAGGATTTTGATCTGTACTTGATAGCCAAGAGGTTAANCCCAATGGCAATAAAACNAATAATGATAAAGCAAATACGATAGATANCANTGTCATGACCCAATCNATAATNGGNGTATACCAACNATTTTGGGNTTTATCTTCNGGAAATGNNATATCTGCAGACCATTGTAATGTTCTAAATCCAAGTTTCATAGCCTCAAATAGACTTACTGCACCCCTAATAANAGGTGTATTTAGNTAAGAATATTTATTAATTANTGTATTGAATTCNTGNCTNTTNGTTACAATGTTTCCATTTGGATCACGAACTGCTGTAGATATNTAACCAGGAACNCGCATCATCACNCCTTCAATAACAGCCTGNCCACCAACAAGTATTGAAGATTTAGATAATAAAATAGCAATCTGNTTAGAAAAAAATCTTTTCATTAGAAACAACGAACCACAATGTGGTTCGCTATTTAAGAATTAACTATTTTGAGGATTTGATATTATATTTCTGATTATATTTTTCAATTCTNCCNGCTGAGTCAACAAGATTTTGTTTGCCTGTGAAGAANGGATGTGATTTATTAGAAATTTCTAATTTATACAATGGATACTCGTTNCCATCTTCCCATTTNATNGTTTCTTTTGTCTCTACTGTAGATCTTGTTAAAAATGAGTAATCACANGATANATCTTGAAANACAACATATCTATAATTTTCTGGATGTACATCTTTTTTCATTTTAANAACTCCTTATCAAATTTCATTTAAAAGCGCNTCAAGTCGATCCATGGCATCATTTATGACTTTTTCTGATGTTGCATATGAGAATCTAATATTATTATTAGCTCCAAAACTTTCACCCGAAACGGACACTACAAGTTTCTTTTCAAGTAGCATCATACATAAATCTAATGCACTTTTTATATTATTGCCACTAACATTTCTATTAATTATTTCTTTAAAACTAGGAAAAACATAGAATGCACCACCAGGAATATCACAAGTAACACCCTCCATGCTGTTTAATCTCTCTACAATTAAATCTCTTCTAATATGAAACGCTTTTTTCATATCAGCTACAAAACTTTGATCTCCTGTCAAGGCTTCCATTGCAGCATACTGAGCAATACTATTAGGACAAGAAGTACTTTGTCCCTGTAATTTAGACATCGCACTAATCACTTCACTGTCTCCACAAGTGTATCCAATTCTCCATCCGGTCATTGCATATGTTTTTGAACAACTTTGAAATGTTAATATTCGATCATAATCACTACATAAATCATAGGTACTATTATATTTTTGACTATATGTTAATTGTTCATAACACTCATCAGAAAAAACCCATAGAGAGTGGGATCTTGCAATATCGACAGTTTTTCGAATTGCATCATCACTCCATACACCTCCTGTAGGGTTTGATGGAGAATTAATTATAATTCCTTTCGTATTTTTTGTAATCTTTGCTTCTAAATCATCAAAAACTGGTTGATACTGATTTTCGGCATCGGTTTTAACAAAAATAGGTGTAGCTCCAGTAACTGATACAAAGTCTGGAAAGGATACCCAGTATGGTGTAAAAATTATTACTTCATCGCCTGCTTCAAATAAGGCTTGGCATGCATTGTAAAGTGAATGCTTTCCCCCAGAGGAAACAATTATCTCATTTAACTCATAATGTATATTATTATCACGTTGTAATTTTTTTTGAATAGCTTGCTTTAACTCTTTAGTTCCACCCCCTGGAGTATAGCGAGTATGGCCATTGTTCATTGCGTCTATCGCTGCACTAATAATGTTTGAAGGAGTATTAAAATCAGGTTCCCCAACACTCATATTCAATACATCTTTACCTTGAGCTCTAAGCTCAGCTGCTTTTGATGTCATTGCTAGTGTTGCTGAAGGCTGTATTCTATCTATACGTTTTGCTAGCTTCATGTTTATCCATTCATTGAATCTAAAAATTCTCTATTTGTCTTTGTGCGTAATAACTTATCTAAAATAAATTCCATAGATTCAATATTTGTCATGCCTGATAATAATTTTCGTAAAACCCAAATTCTAGATAAATCTTTTTTGCCAATCAATTTATCTTCTCGTCGAGTTCCAGATTTATTTAAATCTATTGATGGATAAATTCGTTTATCGCTTAATGTTCTATCTAATACTAGTTCCATATTTCCAGTACCTTTAAACTCTTCAAAGATCACTTCATCCATTCTACTACCAGTATCAATAAGAGCTGTTGAAATAATTGTTAAGCTTCCACCATCTTCAACATTTCTAGCAGCACCTAAAAACCTTTTGGGCTTATGTAGTGCATTAGAATCAACACCACCAGATAAAATCTTTCCACTGTGCGGAATAACAGTATTATATGCTCGAGCTAATCGGGTTATTGAATCTAATAGAATAACGACATCATCACCAACTTCTACTGCTCGTTTTGCTTTTTGTAAAACCATCTCAGCAACTTGTACATGCCTGTCTGCTGATTCATCAAATGTTGATGCGATTACCTCAGCAGATACACTACGCGCCATATCAGTAACTTCCTCAGGTCTTTCATCAATTAATAAAATCATTAAATTAATTTCAGGATTATTTTTAGTAATTGAATTTGCAACCTTTTGTAATAAGATTGTTTTTCCTGTTTTGGGTTGCGCTACAAATAATCCTCTTTGACCTTTTCCAATAGGAGCTAAGATGTCAATCACTCGTGTTGAAACTCCCTTTGGATCAACTTCTAATTTTAATTGTTCCTCAGGATAAAGTGGAGTCAAATTATCAAAATGTATAATATTTCTATGGCTGTCAGGTTCGTTGCCATTGATAGTATCTACCCTCAATAGAGCAAAAAATCTTTCTTTTTCTTTTGGTGGTCGAATTTGACCAGCCACTATATTTCCAGTGCGAAGACGGAAACGTTTAATTTGTGAGTGTGAGACATATATATCATCAGGACCTGGTAGATAACTGCATTCAGATGAACGTAGAAATCCATAGCCATCTGATAAGATTTCAAGACATCCTGTAGCATAAAGCTTTTCTTCTTTTTTAGCTTGAGCTTCTAAAATAAGTTTCATAAGATCTTGCTTCTTAACACCTACATAATCCTGTATACCTAGTTTAGCCGCTAAGGCTGATAATTCTTTTACAGTTAATGACTTAAGTTTAGCCGTTTCCATTAATTTTCCTTTATAGTTTTGTGGATTAAATGCTTAAATGCAAAATGGAATTAGGGGTCGTGTAATGCCTCTACCCTATAATAACATAGTTTATAACTTTAATTATCTACTAGCAAAGAAAAAATTAAAAGTTTTTATATACTATATCACCCCAATAATGTGAACCTATTATTGCCAATAAATCTGATTTTTTAGAATTTTTAAATCCAGTCTTAATCGCTAGATTGGAATCATCAATAATTTCAATTTTAGACTGAGATAGAAACATTGCTGCTAAATCACTAGATGCATACATTCTATTGTTTAATTGAGTAATAATAATTTTTGAAAATCGTTGCTCTAATTGCTTAATTGACTTTTCTATTAATTTTGATTCTTGAACTGAAATTATTAACGTTTTATCACGATTATGATTTAAAGAGTCAATCGTATCACAAAAAGCAATAATACTATCATCATTATGAGCTACATCAAAATATACTTTAGGCTCAGAACATAATAGCTCCATTCTTCCTTTCCATTGAACATTGTTTAATCCACGTTGCATTGCATCTTCTTTAATGTCAATAACGTGTTTAGCTGCGGTAATAGCTAATTGAGTATTTTCAATTTGATGTGAACCGAGGAGATTAGATTTATATGCTTTATTATTTTGGTGCTTTGTAAAAGCTAAGCTTGCTGACATATCAATTGCTTTTTGTATAAGAATATTTTTTACATTATTTGTTTGTCTAATCGAAAAACAAGTGGAGTTCTTATGTATAGCACATGATTTATCTAATGCAATTTCTTCAATTGTATTACCAAGAATATGAGCATGATCTATTGAAATTTTTGTAAATAACTGTATCTGAGCCTTACATGCTGTAACGCTATCATATCGTCCACCAAGTCCTGTTTCAAAAATTGCAATATCTACATCTTGTTCGTTAAAATAAGATGCTGCCATAACTGTTAATACCTCAAAAAAGGTACTTTCAAGTTTTTCTATATCCTGTCTATATAGATCAATAAAATTATCAATAAATTGATTATCAATTACTTGATTATTAATTTTAATTCTTTCTGATAAGTCAACTAGATGTGGTGATGTGTATAACCCTACATTCAATCCAGATTCCATTAAAATACTAGACAGTGTAGCAGCGGTAGATCCTTTCCCATTAGTGCCAATTACTTGTATACTTTTTAAGCTATCTTCTGGATTATTACATATATTAAATAATTCAACGGTTCGTTTTAATCCAAGTTTTATTCCTCTTGTTTCTAGTGATAAGAGAAAGTTTTTTCCAATATTATTTGAATTCAACACACTGGACATAATCTACCTTTTGATCTAAAAACTTTGATGCTAACTCATGAAATCTATATGGCATATCTGAAACAAAATACTCATTATTAACATACGATTTGCTTTTTTGATCTGAATCGAAAATATATTTTTTTAACTCATTGCATACCGATACACCGGTATCTATAATACATATTTCTTTATTTATAACAGTCTTTATAGTATTTATTAATATAGGATAATGTGTACATCCTAAAATTAAAGTATCTACATTTAATGAATTAATAGATTTAAGATATAACTGAGTCGTCATTCGAGCAATTTCATGGTCCTCTAAGCCATCTTCTACAATCGGAACGAATAACGGACATGATAATTCAGTAACTGATATATTTTTATTTATTGAATTTATTATATTTGTATACTTCTTTGAATTAATTGTAGTGTGGGTACCTATAACACAAATTTCATTTGTTTTGGTCTCTTCAACTGCTGAATGAATAGAAGGTGTAATAACTTCAATTATTGGAATAGTAAATTTTGAATGTAGAAAATCAATTGCTACTGAGCTTGCTGAGTGACATGCCACTACAATAATATCAGCT
>PCDA01000006.1 GCA_002591605.1 Fidelibacterota bacterium | reverse complement strand
GATGTTATTCCTGAAGTAATTAAAGTAATTAAAGAGAAAAGATCTGTCAATAGTAAAAAATATCTACTACCTGATTTTTGCCCTTCATGCAATAGTCAAACCATAAGAGAATCTGGAGATGCAGTGTTGCGATGTACTAATATTGAAAGTTGTCCAGATCAAATTAAAGGTCAAATTAAACATTTTGTATCAAAAAATAGTTTAGATATTGATGGAGTCGGAGATAAACTTATTGACTCATTAGTTGATCAAAAAATTATTAATACATATAGTAATCTTTTTAAACTTACCTATTCTGATCTTGAAAATATAGATCGAATGGCTGAAAAATCTATTAATAATATACTTAATGCAATTGACTCTGCTAAAAAAACTGATTTATCAAGGTTTTTGCATGGACTAGGAATTAGAAATATTGGAATTCATGCGTGTAAACTTCTCGATAAAAAGTATAATTCAAATATCTACGACCTCATTGATGCATCTCAAGATGATTTAAATCAAATACATGAGATTGGAGAAATTATGGCTGAATCCGTTGTTAAATATTTTAGTATTCAAAAAAATCTTGATAATATAAATGAGTGTATTGAGTCTGGCCTTACATTTAACCAAACTATTGTTTCAAATCAACTTGAAGGATATCTATTTGTAATTACAGGCTCATTTGATGATTTCAATAGAACAGAGATAAAAAATAAAATAGAATCATTGGGAGGTAGAATAACAAGCTCCATAAGTAAAAAAACTTCTTTTTTGATATTAGGTGAAAATCCAGGTTCAAAACTTAATAAAGCAAAAAAATTAAATACTCCTATTATTAATCAACAAGATTTGACTTCCTTACTTGAAGGAAATATCCCAGAAATAAATGCTCCTAGGTGAAATTCTATCCTTGGGTAGTGCTATTACATGGGGCATATCAGTTTCTTTGTTTAAAATTATCGGTAATTCAGTTTCACCTTATATTTTAAATCCACTAAAAAATACTATAGGTACCATACTATTTGTTTTAACTACTTTATTAGTGTCTGATATATCAGCAGTTAATGCTCTGAGTACTAATGAGGCTTTGATACTTGCATTAAGTGGTATTATTGGAATAACTATTGCTGATGTCTTATTTCTAATTTCTTTGAATATTCTGGGTACTTCTAGAAGTGCAATAATTAATACTATTTATAGTCCAATGGTTATTATGCTTGCATACTTTATTTTAGATGAAAGTCTTACATTCGCAGATATAGTAGGAGGTTTAATGATTTTATTATCAATACTATATCTTTCATTTAATCAGGAAAAATCCAATATAAGTAATTTAAATAAAGGACTAATTATTGGAATCCTTGCATACTCACTCATGGCATTAGGAATCATAATGGTCAAACCTATACTTAATCGATTTTCTAATTCTATTGAAATGCAGCTATGGATTATTATTCTCAGATTAATTCCTGGAACTTTATTATCATATATAACAATGAACTTCATGATGAAGAAAAAGGAAATTATTTTACAATTATCTAATAAAAAAATATGGCCCATTATCTTACTAGGATCATTTTTGGGAACTTATGTTGGATTTGCAATGTGGGTAATCGGGATGGCTAAAACATCAGCATCAATAGCAAGTATATTAAATCAAACCTCTACAATATTTATCGCATTCTTTGGGTGGTTGATACTCAAGGAAACATTTTCACGAAAAATGATGATGTGTTTTTTTATATCTATAATTGGGGCATTTATAATTATCATTGTACCGAGTTAAAATTTAATTTTAGTTACAAAAGATAAAATAACTGCCATAATTACATCGTATATAGGTTTAGCATTGGGGAAAAAAAAATTCCATAAGCACACAAGAAAAAACCACAATGAAAATAAGACTATTTTCTTATCCATTTAGTAAAGTGCAAATCACCACTATCACGATCTTCAATACATTTAAAATCATTCTTAATTTGAATTAAATCGATTGGAAAAAAAGTATCTGTATCATCAAAACTTTTATCTATGAATGTTATGTGGAGTGTATCTGCATAATCATAAAAATGCTTATAAATAGACATGCCTCCAATAACAAAAATATTCTGTAATGATTGATTCTTTTGAAGATATTCCATACAAGTATCAATAGAGTTATAGCTATCTACGCCAGTTTGTTCGGTACTACTAATTACAATNTTTTTTCTNTTTGGTAANGGTTTTATTGGAAGACTATCCCAAGTTTTACGTCCCATTATAATNGTATGTCCAGTNGTNAGCTTTTTAAAGTTTTTNAAATCTTCTGAATAATGCCAAGGCAANGTTCCATCTTTACCAATTGCGGCATTGGTATCNTGTGCCCAAATAAGCTGTATATTCATCGTTAGACTGCTACTTCNAATTTAATGGCGGGNTGATGATTATAATTTTCTAATTTNAAATCATCNAATTCTAAATCCCAAAATGGTTTTTTTGCTATNGTNAGATTGGGTAAATCCATNGGTTCACGCTCTAGTTGNTCTTTTAANCCATCAATATGATTTACNTATATATGNGCATCATTAANATAATGAGAAAATTCACCAAGATCTAAGTCNACCTCTTGTGCAATCATTTGAGTAAGCGCAGCATAGCATGCTAAATTAAATGGTATCCCAAGTCCAATATCACCACTTCTTTGAGTTAGATGGCAATTCAATTTTCCATTGATTACNTTGAAAATAAAAAANGAATGACAACTGGGAAGCGCAATTTCATCTAACACNGATGGGTTCCATGCTGTAACNACTATTCTTCTTGAGTCTGGANANTTTTTAAGTAAATCAATTGCTTCTTTAATTTGATTAATATAACTTTTTTCNTACAATCCAGGAGTATCNGTNTNAGTGAATTTNTCCCAATGNGTCCACTGATANCCATACATTTTTCCTATTTCCCAATTCTTNTCTTCCGAGGTCCATGCGTCCCAAATTTTAGTATGTTCTCTTAAGTTTCGAATGTGGGTTTCACCAGATAGATACCANAGTAACTCNCTAATAACAGAACTAAAGTATATTTTTTTTGTNGTAAGAAGAGGGAATCCTTCTGANAGATCAACTTTATAATGATATCCAAAATAACATAATGTATCGACCCCAGTTCTATTTTGCTTGAGNGTACCATTATCTATAACATTTCTNACTAGATCTTGATACTGCTTCACTACAAACTCCTTTTANTATTTCCGGTAAATATTTGTCGCGGTCTATTNATTCGCTGTCCATCTANTACCATTTCTCTCCAATGTGCGAGCCAGCCTGGTANTCTTCCTAAGGCAAACATTACCGTAAACATATTGGTTGGTATTCCCATNGCACGATAAATNATTCCTGAATAAAAATCAACATTNGGATATANTTTTCGAGATACAAAGTATTCATCCTTTANNGCAATNTCTTCTAAATTNCGCGCGATGTCAAGAAGNGGATCATCGATTTNTAGACTATCTAATACTTGCTTAGCTTTATCCTTTATNACNGCTGCTCTTGGGTCNTAATTTTTNTANACNCGGTGACCAAANCCCATTAATCTAAACTCAGATTGCTTATCTTTAGCTAAATCAATATACTTTTTATAGTCCCCGCCATCTTTATATATNCCTTCAAGCATTTCTATGACAGCCTGATTCGCTCCACCATGTTTAGGTCCCCACAGCGCNGCAATACCAGCTGAAATTGTTGCAAATAAATTAGCATGACTACTACCAGCCATTCTAACTGTGGANGTAGAGCAATTCTGTTCATGNTCAGCNTGCAGAACTAATAGTGTATTTAGAGCATCAGANACAACATNATTTTGNATGTAGTCTTTCTGAGGTTCGCCAAACATCATATATAAAAAGTTTTCTACATANTTTAAATTATGATCGGGNTATATAAATGGCATACCATGAGATTTTCTATATGAATACGCAGCAATCGTTTTNACCTTTGCAATAAGTTTTGCTATGTTCTCATCAATTACATCTGGNTCTTGACTATCACCATCAGGATTAAANCCAGANANGGCTGTTACCATTGAAGATAAAATTGCCATTGGATGGGCTGACAGGGGAAATCCATTNAAAAANCTATTCATATCNTCNTGNATATTCGCATGAGTTCTTATNTANTCTTTAAAATCTGTTTTCTTTTGTGANTCTTCAAGCTCACCNTATAANAGTAAATATGANACATCTGTAAANGAAACNCCTTNNTTNACTAAATCTTCAATAGGATATCCTCTATATCTCAAAATTCCNTTTTCACCATCAATAAAAGTAATTGAACTATTGCAAGAACCNGTGTTNCCATAGCCAGGNTCTAGTGTAATATATCCGGTTGAACCTCGAAGTGATGTNATNTCTATCGCTTTTTCATTTTCACTTCCTTCAACAANAGGAAGCTCAATCTCAAAATCATCNGTCTTAATTGTAGCTGAACTCATGAATACCNCTTNAATAAATATTTGTAGAAAATGTTATNTTTAAATTTAATATATTTTTTATTTCNAGCATATTTCTAAAATTAAAAAAATTTCTCCTCNATTNTTAAAAAAAGTCNAACAAAATTATTGCAANTAAACACAATATAAGGTATATTTTTGNACCAAGATTTCAACATCTTGTATAATGTGAGTTTTTCTTTTCGACGAGAAAACATCTATAAAAATAAAAATATCCAGAACCCTGGATGAAGAATTATNANAAATAATTCNCTAGCTACCTATGAGTAAGTTGTGCCTNNTTAGGCAAAAATTGCAAAAAAATTGTATTGTTTTATAACTGCAATAATAAAATTTTAATGATAAGGGATTTTTATGATCGATATTGAAAATATGTTNAAATACCAAGGCAAGACAACCAAAGTGATTGGATCTTCACGAACAAAAACCTACAAAGAAATTTATGATCATATATCATCTTTGCAAGGAAACAAATTGCCCTACAATGGTAATTATTTAGGAGATAATGAACTTGCAAAAACAATTTATGAAAAGAAATATTATCTTAAAAATTTAAACAATGAAACTGTTGAAACCTGCCCTGAAGATGTATTTAAAAGACTATCTTCTTTTATTGCTACCGTAGAAGATGGAAAAGCAAAGCAAAAACAGTGGGCTGAAAAATTTTATACCGATTTATATGAAGGCCGATTCGTATCTGGAGGAAGAGTACTTGCTGGATCTGGTGATTTATATAGAATCAAGACATTAGCAAACTGCTTCGTTTCTAAAATTCAATATGATGATATTGACTCCATATATGAGGCTGCTTTTGAATGTGCGAGGACCTATTCATACGGTGGTGGAATTGGAGTTGATATATCATGCCTGAGACCAAAAGATTCTCTGGTTCATAATGCAGCTGATAGCTCAACCGGTGCGGTATCATTTATGGAACTATATTCATTAACAACAGGACTTATCGGACAAAGTGGTAGACGTGGAGCGTTGATGCTTACTATTGATGTGAAACATCCTGATGTTCAACATTTTATAAAAGTTAAAAAAATGCCAAACTGGGTAACTAATCAAATTGTGGAGCAATGTGGATGGTCCGGCATGTTTGATGATAAAGAATTAGATACCATCAAAAAACAAGTAATGGAAAATACGCAAGTTAGATTCGCAAATATTTCAGTAAAAGCAAGTGATGAATTTATGCGTGCAATCGATGAACAAAGAGAATTTGGAGATTCTACATTACTCGTATATCAAAAAAATAATAAAGATCGTATTATGAGCGCGCCACAGGATGAAGAAGAGCTACATTATTCTAGCGGTATCCCTTCTAAAAATCCTAATGATTATGAACTATTAAATACATTTAAATCATTTAATCAGCTTAAGAAATGGGTAAAAGAAAATCACGATTATGATCTTCAAAAATCAGATTTCGAGGATGCATCAAAAAGAGATATTTTTGGTGATTATATCATTCCCATCAATAAAGGTAAATTTGATATTGTTGTAAAAGCTTCAGGTGATTTTATGCTTTATTTTGATAGTCCAAATACAAATGAGGTCAAGAGCTTAATTAAAGCACGAGAGATCTGGGATCAATTCATTGAAGGAAACTACAAAACTGCAGAGCCTGGAATCATTTTCTGGTCTACAATGAGTGATTATTCTCCTTCAAATTATGTTGGCAGACCAATTATTTGTACTAACCCTTGTGCAGAGGTTCCATTAGAGGATGGAGGTGCATGTAACCTGGGTTCAATAAATTTATCACGATTTGTCAAGGACGGCTTTACACCTGAAGCATCAATAGATTGGGATCAGCTAGCAGAATCATCAGAAACTCTTGTTAGATTTTTAGATAATGTCGTTACATGGAATGAAGATTTAAATGCCTTGCCAAAGCAACGACAAGCAGCATCAGAAACAAGAAGATTAGGTTTAGGTGTTATGGGAATTGCGGACATGCTTAATCAGCTGGGTGTAGCATATGACTCAGAGCAAGGAACGATGATGATTGAAAAAGTTATGGAGTATATAACAAATGCATCATATCAGGCATCTTCTTTTATCGCGAAAGAAAAGGGCACTTCATCTATATTTGATGAAGAGGCATATATGGAATGTCCATTTGTAAAAGAGGCATTGAGTGAGCAAACACACAATATGATTAGAAAAAATGGACTTAGGAATATCGCTATTATGTCTATTGCTCCAACCGGGTCTATATCGAATATTGTTCTTGGCTATAAAAGTGAAGAAAAGAATTATATAGGTGTTTCTGGAGGCGTAGAGCCAATTTTCTCAACATTTTATACACGAAGATCAGAATCATTTGGAAATAAAATGTTTAAAGTATTTCACTCTACAATACAAGCCTACATTGATAAAATGGGCATACAAGAGGATATTGATAAGGCTGAGGATGTTGATGAGGTTCTACCAGAGTTTTTAACCAGAACTGCACACAAAATCGACTCTGTTAAAAGAGTAGGTGTTCAAGGTGTGATACAAAGATATATCGATCACAGTATCTCATCAACAATTAATCTTCCAGAGGATGTAGAACCTGAAACGATCTCAGATATTTACATTAAGGCCTGGAAAAATAAACTTAAGGGCGTAACAATTTATAGAGATGGAAGTCGCTTCCCTATTCTTAGTGTTGAAAATAAAATGACAGAATTCCAAGAAATGAAAAATAAAAGCTTTTCTATTATGCAAGAAAATGGTGAAACTATAGATATGGCTGGAGATGATATTTTCAAGCGACCAGATGGAAAATTGACAACAATGTATCACCATCTAAAAAAGATGAAAACAAAATCTGAAGATGAAAGCACAACTACAGAAACCGTTGCTACGACTGAGGAAGCTAAAGTATGATAAAATTAAATGCTACAGATATAATTAAAGAGAATAAAGAGCCTAAGGCTAGTCAAGTCAAACAGGAAACCCCTCAAGAACAATTAGAGGCAACCAGTAGACCAGAAGTAGTTGATGCAAAGGTATATAAACTAAAAAGTGCTTTTGTAAAAAATTCTGTATTTATAACTCTTAGTTATGTTAAAAGTGATAATGGTATTCGCCCCATAGAGATTTTTATTAATTCGAAAGATTTAACTAAAACATCTGAGTATGTTGTATTGACAAGATTAATATCTGCTATATTCAGACGTGGAACTAATCCAATGTTTATTCTTGAAGAACTTCAAGGTATATTTGATCCAAATGGTGGTTCTTTTAAAGAAGGAAAATATTATCACTCATTTTATTCTGAAATCGCAGATGTCATAGAACGATTTTTCTATGATGTTAAAATCATTGATAAGCCTGAAGATACTTCATCAGGTCAAAAAAAAAATGAATTTNTAGCTCAAACTCAGGATATTGCAGATAANCTGCAANTAACTGAGGATGAACTTAATAGTGATTTTAGAATCTGTCCAACATGCTCCAGTAAGTCACTAAAAACCGAGAATGGCTGTGATTCTTGTATGTCATGCGGTTATAGTAAGTGTGACAAATAAATCATTATAACCATTTAATTTATAATTTATTTTCTCAACACTTTCTAATTAAAAATTATTAGCTTAATTGATATTAGAAATAATCCAATCTNAAATAAAACTCTAAATACCTTCTCAGNGATAAACCCTAAAATATATTTCCCAAAATGAGTTCCAATATATACAGNAATGATTAAAGGAAGTAATGTACTTATTTGCGATATATAATTGACATGAAATAAATAAATAAATATAGGAATTTTACCTATATGNCTGANNGCCTGACATGCAGCTTTNTTAGCTACTATATTTTCTTTAGTAAAGTTATCATTTAAAAAAAATGGAGCAATAAGAGGCCCAGATGCACCAATAAAAACAGAGCTTAGACCTCCTACCCATCCAACAAATANAAATGAAGATTTTTTTTGTTTTTTAGGACCCTTTAAAAACAAGTACCATAGAATAAATAAACCTATCATAGGTTTNAAAAAATCAAACTTTAAATCGTTTGCAGAGTCTAGTTGATATGAACTTGTAATAAATATAATAATTAGTGTTGAAAGAACAAGNCCCGTAACTGAACCAACAAAAAAGCTTTTAATAACACTATNTACTAAATNNTNTCTAAATACATANGCACGAGAGATGTTACTTACTAATTGAATGATACCATGAAGTGCAATTACCATATATCCTTCAGGTATAATAATGGCCATAATACCTAATAGTATAATGCCTCCACCCATGCCTAATACTGCGGANATAGATGAAGTGATAAATGCAGCTAAAATAAGAACAGCAATTTCCATGATTTCTTATTATCTAAGGCACCCAATAAATGGGTGCCTTGGTNTANANGATATATTAAAAACTAAGTTGNAGNGTTACATTCATAGATGTTGTTGGGTCNTCTTCTCCNACTGTTACTTGTTTTACATTTGGTGATATCATTACTCCACCCTCACANTTATATACTAATCCTGCTAATAATNTCGTGGTTTCATGATTTTCAATACCTGAATCAAGCATATCATACCTTGCAAAAAGAGATAAATCATTTAAAAAAGGTAATGTATAATTTCCATAAAAAGACATTAAAGAAGATGATGTATCATACATAGTAGTTTCATCTATGTCAGCAGTTCCTTCATCATCCTCAATAACCTCTAAATTAAGGTCTGTACCCATGTTATATTCAAATCCTAACCTAGCACCCATACCTGACCAACCAGAGAAAAATCCCATAACATTTCCTGTTTTACTTTCATCATCTATGTCATAACCTAGTGATGAAAATACTACACCNGCATTAAATCCATCATTTTTATCAAGTCTTTTTTCACCATATATTGCTTGTATAGATAGTTTTTCATAATCATCTGAAGATGTTTTTTTATAACCTTCTCCATTTGTTAATAGGACGCTTAGTGAAATTTTTCCTAAAGATTGATGAAACCCAACNCCTAGATCTGCTGTCGCTGACCATTTATTAAGATCNATTGCGCTCTTTTGAATAAATCGATAGCCCCAATTNTTCTCTTGTATATTTAACATATTCATTCCAATTACACCCATCATAATTTTACTATTTTCATTCATCTTATATGTCATATGAGCTTTTTTAATAAACATATGATAAGCTCCACCCATATTGTGAATATCACTTTGAAATTTAAATGCTGATTTATCAGATATTGTTTTATTATAAGTTAAATAGGCTCTATCTATGTAAAATCCACTTTGCTCATCTTCGCTAAAATCACCAATAGCATATCGAAAATACGAAACACCAGAAAGACCTTCAGCAATAAGTCCAGAAATTAAAGTTAACGTTAATATGATTTTTTTCATGATTCTCCTTTTTGTTTTAAATAATTAAATATTAATAATGATATGAACATTCCTATAATGGGCGCAAATATGTACATCCCAATATTATCNAAATTTCCTGCAACCAGGGCAGGACCAATAGACCGCGCTGGATTCATTGATGCCCCAGTGAATGGTCCAGCAACAAANGAGCACACTGAAATGATTCCTCCAATGGAAAAACCTATAATTAAATTAGATATATTTTTATTAGATGCNATGCTAAAAATGCTAAGCATTAGGAAAAAACTAATTAAAATTTCAAGAAAAAAACCTTGAGATTGTGTTAGACGATTAAGAGTCATGCCAAACGTATGATTATTTCCAAAAAAATATTTATGTGAAAATGATGCTGCTATTGCTCCAGTCANTTGAGCAGGAATATAAAAATATAAATCCGTTATTTTAATGCTTTTATTTAAGCAAAATGCAATTGATACTGCAGGATTAAAATGAGCACCTGAAATAGTACCAAATGTATATATCATTACAGCTACAATAANACCAAAGATAATAGGAATTGAATCAACTGAAATAGAGCTTGGATTGATTTCATTTAGAATCATTGATCCACATCCAAAAAAAACTAAAGCATATGTACCTAAGAACTCTGCTAAAAATTTAGCTAAGTTAGTATTCATCATAATAGAGTACGTATGTTTATTGCTATTTGATCTCGTACTTTTCTATAAACTTCCATAACTTCATCATCAGTGCCTTTAGCCTTTGCTGGATCTTCTAAATCCCAATGAATATTTTTTTGTATATCTGCTAAAATTGGACACCTATCTCTTGCATCACCGCATAGAGTTACAATAAAATTATAATTAGAAAGCTGGTCATTAGTTATTTTTNATGACTCTTGTTTAGATATATCAATACCTNTTTCATTCATAACTTCTACAGCTTTGGGATTTAGNCCATGTGCTTCAACTCCTGCACTGAATATGGTATATTTTTCATTTAGTAAAGATTTAGCGAAACCTTCCGCCATTTGCGATCTACACGAATTTCCCGTACAAAGAAAAAGTAAAGTTTGTTTCACCTTTATTCTGGATATCCTATTCTTTCAAATGGATTAACTATACTTGAAATAAGATTTCTTGAATGTGCAGCAATTCTTTTTAGGTATCTACTATATAAGACTACTGATGCAGCCTGGGAAGCAGATAAACTATCATCTTTTCCAGAAATCACNCCCTCTACTATTGATTGACTCACCTCTGAAATTTCTTCCTTATAATTACCCATTAGTTCTCTTGCAGAATCAATATCCTGAGATTTAAAAGTGTCAATCGTTCTATTGAAGTAATCTTTTGTATTATGCTCAATAGTAGTAAGTTTATCTTCAAAGGTACCGGCATTTAACTNCTTTGGATAGCTAACTGCGAGGTCATATATGTTTTTTGTATAATCTCCAATTCTCTCAATATCGATTACAACACTAGTTAAGATTAATCCTGAGCCTAAATCTTGTGAACCTGATATTGCAAGATGTGTCATCACCTTCCTTCTGACATCTCTTTCAAATGAATTAATTTTTTTATCCATTGCATAAATATCAATTGGTATTTCTGCGGAATCTGATNTTCTNAGCGCATTGATAGATTCATTAAACATCTCTCTGTCTATTTCTAGCATTTCATGGCATTCTGATAATGCCTGTTCATATAAACTATCACTTTTAAACATTTCAAATATTTGTTTAAACATTTTAACCCCCCATAAAAATTATGATTAATGGTAGACCTATAAATAATATAGCTAAATAAATCAACGGAATGAATTTATTATTTACAGATTGGTCTGCCATACTCTCTGCTAGCTTAATTGGAATTTCCCTTAAAATTTTGATTGGATAGATTAGGGCAATACCAAAAATATTAAAAAATAAATGACTAAAAGATGCCACCATTGCGATTGGATTTAAAGTTAATGATGCCACTAAAGCGGTAACAGTAGTGCCTATATTAGCACCTAATGTGAATGGGAATATCTGTCGAAGCGTTAAAACTCCAGCCCCTGCCAATGGCACAATAGTAGATGTGGTGATCGATGAGCTTTGTACCATAATAGTTAAAATAATTCCAAAAATCATCGCACTAATTGCATTTCTAAATAAANATTTATCAAAAAATGCTTCAACTTTTTCCAATACAAGACTTCTAAGTAACTTAACAATACTAAATAGCATTAAAAATGTAAGAAGAACACTAAGAATAATATATACGATATCATTATCAAAACTTATNTATTCTATTTTTTTTGAACCCCATTTTACGGCTTTTTTAATTGGACTTTTAAATGCTTGGTCNGTGGAAAGTACTCCAAATAACATTGTACCCAAACCCAAAGAAAGTTTTTCTAAAAAGCCAAACATGAGCTCTAGGGGAAATAAAATCATAACAGACATTATATTAAAAAAGTCATGTACTGTNGATGCTGCAAAAGCTCTTCGAAATTCNTTGCCTTTACCTATATATCCAATAGAAACTAATGTATTTGTAACAGTGGTACCAATATTAGCTCCCATAATCATTGGCACTGCTCCACCAATANTAAGAGCTCCAGTGCTTGCCATTGTAACTATTAGAGAAGTCGTAGTTGATGAACTTTGAAAGAGTGTTGTACAAAGGATTCCTATNAAAAGAGCTGTAAATGGATTGCTAGTAGTACTTAAAACTGTCTTGGCAAAACCACCTCCTAATCCCTTAATTCCTGATGATAATCCTCCAATACCAACCAAAAATAAATATAAGCAAAGAAATACACCTAGAATTTTTAAAAATGTTAATTGATTTTTCATCTTCNGCCTTTATAATTAATNTTTAAAATTAAANAATTNAAATGAAGATAAAATGANGATAGTGTTAAGTTTATGTTAAGAATTTATTTATTNTTTAGTTCAAAAGAAAAAATAGAGCCCACATTAGTATCACTCTCTACCTTTATATCAGCACCGTGTGCCTCCAAAATATGTTTAACAATAGATAGTCCAAGGCCAGTACCACCTGTTTGCCTTGATCTATCAGAATCAACTCTATAAAACCTTTCAAAAATTCTATTGATATGTTTTTGCTCAATACCTATACCATTATCTGTTATGGAAATTTTTACTTTATTTTGAATTGATTTAGCTGCAATGATAATGCTACCACTATTAGAATAATTAATAGCATTGTTAATCAAATTAGAAAAAACTAGCTTTAAATATTTTTCATCTCCAACTACACACAAATCTTTACAATCAGGAACAATAAATTTAATTCCTTTATTATTTATAGTTTCTGCGAATGTATCTCTAGACCAATCTATAAGTCTTTGAAGTTTAAATTTATTTAATTTTAATACTAATTGATTGGATTCAATTTTTGAGATATCAATTAAATCAGAAAATAAATTTTCTAACCTATTTGCCTGAGTCTCGATATTTTCTACAAATTTTTTATTAACCTTAGAATCTTCAAGTGCACCATCTAATAGGGTCTCTGTAAAACCCTTTATTGCAAAAATTGGAGTTTTTAACTCATGAGAAACATTGGCTAAAAATTCAGTTCGAACTTTACTTACTTTATTTAGTTCTAATCTATCATTTTTGAATTTTTGAGATATTTTATCAATTTGATTAATTAATAATTCAAAGCTTTCAGTAGAATTGTCAAAAATAAAATNATCTTTATATATANCATTAATTTGCCTTTTAATTTTATTAATCCTATNAAAGAAAGTATGCAAAATTTTAATATTAAATATTATTAATATGGAAAGTAAAATAGATAACAAATATATATTNGATTGAAAATAAATATATATGATGATAGCTGCACTTAAAGATATACAGAAAGTCATTGAAGCTTGAATGAATAACTTATTTCTGTTGAACATATAAACTAGGGTTAAAGGAATATCCAAGTCCACGTTTTGTTTCCAAAATATTGGAATAATTTTCTAACTTAGCTCTGATGCTAACAATATGAGTATCAACTGTTCGATCACTTACAATTACATCTTTCCAGAGAATATTTAATATTTCTTGCCTAGTGAAAAACCTTTTTGGGGACCTTGATAATAAAAAAAGAATCTTCATTTCATTTGTTGTTAGATTTACAATGTTATTTTTTATATATACTCTATAATTCTCATAATCTAACAAAAGATTATTACATATATATTGTTTTGAACTTTTACTATCATTGCCTTGGTTTCTTCTTAACAATACTTTTATTCGAGCTTTTAATTTTCTTATGCTAATTGGCTTATATATATAGTCATCAGCACCAATTTCTAAACCTATAATTTCATCTATCTCATTGTCTTTAGCAGTTAAAAAAATAATGGGTATATGTTTATAATTTATTTTTGATTTAATAATCTTGCAAAATTCAAGACCATCCATTTGGGGCATCATAACATCTAAAATTATTAGATTTATATCAGAAGANATTTTATCTAATGCATCAACTCCATTTTCAGCGCATATTATGTTNTATCCTTCTNTAGATAAATTATAATTTAAGATATCAAGAATATCTTGTTCATCATCAACTAATAAAATTTTATAATTATTTGTCTTCAAAATNTTCATGAACTTCTGATTTTAAAAATACTTAAAAAATGTTTTTTAAACATTACTGTACTTATCTGTTAGTTCAATCAACTTACTTCTTATACCNTCTTCTGTCATAGAATGTCCAGAATCTTGAATAATATGAAATCCTGATTTAGGAAACGCTTTATGTAATTCCCAAGCTGATAACATCGGACATACTACATCATACCTGCCTTGNACNATNTCGGTTGGTATGTGCTTAATTTTTTCAATATTCTCAATTAACCAATTATCCGTATCAAAAAAACCACCATTAGTAAAATAGTGACACTCTATTCTCGCAAAAGCCTCCGCTACCTTAGAATCATCAAATGAGTGGAGTGANTTTTTACTTTGAAATAATTTNCTNGTTGAAGCCTCCCANATTGACCATGCTTTNGCTGCTTCAATTCTAACAGCGTCATCTGAAGATGTTAATCGCTTATAATAAGCTGCAACAAGATCATCTCTCTCCTCTTNNGGAATTGGACNNAAATACCCTTCCCATGCATCTGGATAAATAAAACTACATCCTTTTTGATAAAACCAATCTATTTCTTTTTTTCTTAATAGAAAGATACCCCGAAGAATTAAAGCCTCACATCTNCTTGGATGAGTTATAGAATAAGATAATGATAATGTTGATCCCCAGCTGCCNCCAAATACGGTCCAACTTTCTATATTTAACTTTTCTCTAATTTTTTCAATATCATCTACTAAATCCCAGGTTGTATTNTCAGTAAGTTCAGCATGGGGAGTACTTTGCCCNCATCCTCGCTGATCAAAAATAATAATACGCCATTTTTCTGGATTGAAATATTGTCTATAAACAGGCTCTATTCCNCCTCCAGGACCTCCGTGTAGAAATATGACNGGCTTACCNTNNGGNTTACCTGATTCCTCAACAAATATTTCATGGATATCTGATACTTTAAGTTTAAATNAATTNTATGGTGTTATTTCTGGATAAAGTTCTTTCATTATTAGTATAACCTTTTTTTACAGACTCTATTNTTAATTGNCTTATTATTTAAAAATTTATTTAAAAAATCACCAAATTGTATAATCATTNTATCTTGATAGCTTGAAAAATTTCCGGATATGTGCGGAGATATTAATACNTTGTCAAGATCAAACAACTTACTTTTTGAATCTAGTGGCTCAGTNGCAAAAACATCTAATGCAGCCCCTGCTATATCTTTATTTTTTAGTGCATTGATNAGTGCGCTCTCNTCNATNATACCTCCTCTAGANGTATTAATAATAATTGAAGTATCTTTCATTGATGTAAACGCCTTNGNGNCAATTAAATNTTTAGTTAAATGNGTTAATGGACANGCNATTGATAAAAAATCACTTTGNTTAATAATCATNTTCATATCATCAAGTGGGACAAGCTGGTCAACNAACTTTTTATTTTCAATTTTTTTNTGAAGTCTNCGAGTNGCCATCACTTTCATCCCAAATGGTTTTGCNAGTTTTGAAAGCTCNTTCCCAATTTCACCGTANCCTATNATCCCCAAAGTTAAATCTGANAGTTGCNNAGTATTTTTTGCAAGCNCCCATTGNTTCCATACTCTNTCTCGCTTAAAAGTTTCACATGATTGTAGCTGCTTTGAAAAATATAGTATTTGAGACATTATAAATTCAGCTACAGGCTTTGCATTTATACCCTTTGCATTAGTTATC
>PCDA01000005.1 GCA_002591605.1 Fidelibacterota bacterium | reverse complement strand
CTTTTAGTTTTACTTATTTTATTCCGTTCTAATGAATAGAAAATTTCATTATCTAATTTAGAAATCGGAAAATTGTCATATAAAATTAAATCTAGATTTGAAAAATCTATATCTTCAATAGGTTGGTTCCATTTATTATTTATTCTAAATAAATTTTTGATTTCTAAACCATCTATTTGATTTAACAAATTCGTTATTATCTGAGTATTAGAATTTAAAGATCCTGAGATGAATAAAACTTTTTTATAATTATCAGTAATAATAGTCTGAATTTTAAAGCTGTTGTCTTGTTTATTTTCCATTATTGAATTTGCTAAAACTGAAATAGTTAAATCTAATTTTCCAGCTGATTTTTTTTCAGTAGGTATCATTATGTTATAATTATAAATATTTTCCCCACCAGCTAAAGTGATATCTTTACTAAATAATAATGACTTCTGATCCATAACTTCTAATACACAATCTATATTTGATGATAATAGGCTATTAATCATTATTTGAATATTAATTGAATCTCCACTGTTTATATATATAGGAAATAAAACCTCATCAATTGATATTTCTTGATTTTCAAGAGGTCCCAAACCAATAATATTTATTGGATTATCTAAAGTTAAATCAGATAGACCAAATCCATGAGTTTGTATTCCATCAGTAAATAAAATATTTAGATGCTTTGGGGAAGTATTAATTTTATTAACAACACCTTTATATATTGTTGATGAATCAGTAAAATCTATACTTCCTCCTTCAACTAATTCCTCTCCAAATGTATAATAACTTAATTTATAATCTTTGTTATCTGCCCACACTTCAATACTATCAATATAACTAATCATTTCATTTGATGAAACTGCTTTGGAAATACTTTTTGAATTATCAACGAATATATTTATTTTTTTATCAACTATTTTATTTGAATAGTAATTTATAAACGGTTCAAAAAATAGAATTAAAAGTATGGTTAGAGATATACTCCGCAATGAAAGCAAAGAATATGATTTAACCTTTTTGTCATTTAAATGCTTTTTATATAAATATATAAATGTTAAAAATATCGTTGTTAAAATTAATCCTAGAATAATAGGACCAAGTATATAAAATTTCATTTATAGAGAAAGGTTTGGATTAGGTTCTAATGATAAATCAGAACATTCACCCGCTTTTAATTTTTCATATCCAGCCATAGCAATCATTGCTGCATTGTCAGTACATAAACTCAATGGTGGAAAATAAATTGAAAGATTATTATCCAATGATAACTTTGTAGCTTTTGCTCTAAATCGGCTATTTGCCGCAACTCCACCCGCAATAGAAATCTGATTTATATCTTCTTCTTTTGAAATTCTACTTATTCTGTCTAATAATGTGTCAACTATGGCCTCTTGATAGCTTGCAGCAATGTGATGGAGGTTCTTTTTTACTTCTTTATCATCCATTTTTCTTACTTTATAAAGAAGAGACGTTTTTAATCCACTAAAAGAAAAGTCATATTTTGATTTTTTAACCTTAGGTCTTGGGAATGGATAATATTCTGTATCTCCGCCAACTGAAGCCTTTTGTATTTCTGGTCCGCCAGGATAAGAAAGTCCAATCAACCTTGCTCCTTTATCAAATGCTTCGCCCGCTGCGTCATCTACAGTATTTGCAAGAAGATCGTAATCACCTATTTTATTAACTCTCCATATCTGTGTATGTCCACCCGATACAATTAAAGAAATAAAAGGAAAAGATATTTGAGTATTTTCCATAATATTTGAAAATAAATGACCTTCGAGATGGTTAACGCCAACATAGGGGATGTTAAGAGCCATAGACATTCCTTTTGCAAAGTTTAAACCCACTAGGAGAGCACCTTTTAAACCTGCACCATAGGTAACTGCAATACCATCAATTTCATTTTTCTGAATATCAGACTTTTGAAGAGCTCTATTTACGACATATGTTATATTTTTTTGATGTTCTCTTGATGCCAATTCAGGGACAACACCTCCGTATTGGGTATGAATTTCTTGAGAATATACAATATTTGATAACATCTCATAATCTTTAACGATTGAAGCAGATGTTTCATCACAAGAGCTCTCTATGCCTAGTACAATCAATTTTGTCTAGTTTTATTCTTTCTCTTCTAAGCCCTCATCAGAAGGCATCTCTTCTGTATTATCATCTGAAGAGTCTTCAGCTGAGGATTCCTGTGGGATTGATTCTTCTTCAATATTTTGATCAGTTTTTGAATCATCAGATTTCGAAGTAGATGAATGAGCACCATCATCCATTATAATTACTTTTTTACTTTCAGCATCTACTCCTTGAACAACAAGTTCATACTGCCGGTCAATTTTAAAGCTATCTTTAGCGCTTGTTTTCAAAAGTCCTTCAACATCGTGTTCTAATTCAAAGATAACACCCTTATCAATAACTTTAATTGCAGTACCCTTAATTGTTTTTCCAGATTCAAACTCATCAGATAATGTATCCCAAGGATTATCGTCAAGTTGCTTTATACCTAAAGATATTTTTTTATCTTCACTTGAAACTTCTAGAATTTTAACCTCTACTTCATCTCCGATTGCTATAAAATCTTTAGGATGTCTTATAGTTTTAGTCCAAGACATATCTGAAACATGTAGAAGGCCATCAATATTGTCTTCTAAATTAACAAAAGCACCAAACTGTGTAATGTTTTTAACAACACCTTTTTGAACATCTCCAATCTTATAATTTGTTTCAATATCATCCCATGGATTAGAAGTTAGCTGCTTAACACCAAGAGATATTTTTTTCTCATTTTTCTCAACGCTAAGAACTTTTGCATTCACCATATCTCCAAGAGTATAAACATCAGATGGATGCTTAATATGTTTTGTCCAAGAAATCTCAGATATATGAATGAGCCCTTCAACACCTTCTTCAAGCTCTATGAATAAACCATAATTCATCATATTTACAACTTTACCTTCAACTTCTGATGAGACGGGAAATCGTTCATCAATATCTGCCCAAGGCTCTTTTGTTAACTGTTTCATTCCTAAAGAGACTCTAACCTTTTCAAGATCAAAATCAATAACTTTTACTTCGACTGTTTGACCAATTTCTAGTTTCTCTGAAGGATGGTTAATTCTTCCCCATGTAATATCTGTTATGTGCAATAGACCATCAATACCACCTAAGTTAATGAATGCACCAAAGTCAGTTATATTTTTAACAACTCCTTCAAGGACCATTCCTTCTTGCATTTCCTCTAAAACTTCTTTACGCTTTTCTTTAAGATCAGAAGCTAGAATTTCTTTTCTTGAAAGAACAATATTTTTTCGCATTTCATTAAGCTTAACAATTTTAAACTCAAACTCTTTTCCAAGATATTCATCAAAATCTGTAACTGGCTTAATATCAATCTGTGAACCAGGCAAGAACGCTTGAATAACATCAAGGTCTACAACCATTCCACCTTTGATTCTTCTGATAATAGTACCTTTGATAAGTGTCTCGTTTTCATAAGCATCTTTAATACTTGCCCATCTTTTAATAAAGTCTGCTTTTTCTTTAGAAAGTAAAAGATTACCCTTTGTATCCTCAAACTTCTCAACGACAACTTCTAATTCTTTACCAATAATTGGAGGGTTCTTAAATTCTGAAAGAGGTACAATTCCCTCTGTCTTAAATCCAATATCAATAAATACATCACGGTCAGAAATATTAACTACATTACCAACCACAATATTATTTCTTTTAACATTTACAACTAAATCTTCTTGAAGTTCAAACTTTTCCTCATCATCTGTTTCCACAATTTCTTCTTTCGAAACAGATCTAACATTTAAAATTTCAGATGATAAATAATCTACCATAACTGGGGCTTCTTCTAATTCTTCTACTAGGGATTCCTCAGGTGTGGCCTCTTCAGAAACTTCATCTGCTGGAGCTTCCTCTTCTGGAGCTTCCATAGACGGTGTTCCTTGCATAACTTCCTCTACTGGAGCTTCCTCAAGAGTAGCCTGTTCAGATATTGTTTCTTCTGTAGTTTCTTCTACTACAGCTTCTTCTTCATTAATTACTTCTTCTTGTTTAGTTTCGTTGTTTGTTTCTTCATTAAAAGTCATTTATTAGGATTCTCCTAGTTATTGTTAATTATTTCCAAAATCTCATTGACTTGCTCACTTATATTTAAGTGAGTAGTATCAATAATGATCGCGTCNTTTGCTTTTTTTANNGGAGAGTTTTNTCTGGTNGAATCATANTGATCNCGATTTTTAATTTCTTCCTTTATNTTNTCTAGAGTAAGATTTGAATCACTANCTTTTAGTTCATCAAATCGTCTTTNNGCTCTAGATTCTATAGATGCAGTTATNAAAAACTTNTATTCTGCATCAGGAAAAACTACAGTNCCNATATCTCTTCCNTCAATNACAATTGATTTATCCTGTGAAATCTCACGNTGNATATTNACCATTTTTTGNCTTACTTCTCTNATCGAACTTANTTGACTTACAAGCTTTGATACCTTATTGCTTCTCAACATNNTTGTAACATTATCTCCATTNAGCAAAACAGACTGTTCGCCATTAGAAATTAATACNTCAAGCTTNATTGANTTCATAACAGAGGAAATATCTATTTCATNAAGGTTTANATTATTNTTAATNAAATAAACTGTTATTGCTCTGTACATNGAACCTGTATCAAGATGGGCTATATCTANCTTCTNTGCNACAAGTTTAGATGTTGTCGATTTTCCTGATCCTGCAGGACCATCAATTGCAATTATCACTGACTCTCCATTCTTTAAAAAGCCCAGTAATATAAGGATAACTTCCTATATAGGAAATACTATTTTTAAAATAAAAAAAAACTCCCAAATTNGGAGCTTTNAAATTTGATTGTAAACNACTAAGAAATTTTGAGGNGNGTCATAATTTCTTTTTTGCTAATTCTCTTGCTCTTGCTNCGATCAATACCCTTAAGCGTAAATCCACNGAATGCATATCNATGCANGTTGTANACCTTCTGGTTNTACTTCANNAAGATTCTNCGAATCTCTCGATTTTTNCCNTCACGAAGTATCACTCTCCACTTATACTTACCCTTATCAAAACCAACATGCTTAATNTCTGCCTTAACCCTCTCTCGGGGTCCAATAAAAATTCCCTTNTTTATTTTTTCAAGGTCCTTTGNGTGCAGCTGCTCNTTNGTATAAGCGTAGTACTTTCTCTCAAGCTTAAATCGTGGATGNAGNATCTTATTTGCAAGATCACCATCNTCTGTAAGAATAAGTAAGCCCGTAGTNTCTTTATCNAGTCTCCCTACNGAGTANACTCTGTGATTTGTNTTAATAAGGTCTGTAACATTTTTACGCCCGAGCTCATCCTTGCTGGTACAGATATACCCTTTNGGCTTATGGAGTATGTAGTACTCAAAATTCTGCGGAATTTTAACNAGACTNTCATCAAGTCTAACCTTATCNCCATCAGATATCGTAACCGNTAAATCTCTAANAATTNTNNNGTTTACCGTNATNCTCCCNTCNAGAATCAAAGCCTCNGCCTTTCTGCGTGATGCGACCCCNCAGTGNGCTAGATATTTATTAATTCTCATCNTGAATTACNGNTGATTGCGAGCCTTCTTCCATAAGCTCAGTTAGTTCTTCAAGAGTCGGTAAATCTTTAAGAGAATCAATGCCNAAAAGCTCTAAGAACATNGGCGTTGTTTTATAAAGAAGGGCTCTTCCAAGATTTTCATCTCTTCCCTTAATTNCAATAAGGCCCTTATCGAGAAGATTTTTTATAACCCCAGAAGAATCAACACCTCTTATNTGTTCTATTTCTATTCGAGTCACTGGCTGCTTNTATGCTATAATTGAAAGTGTCTCCATCGCNGCTGANGAGAATCGTGGTTTTTTAGTTTCCTTTAATAGTTTTTCGATGTAGAAATGATATTCTTTTTTTGATAATAATTGATATCCACCTGAAATCTTTTCAATNNCTAGTCCTTTTCCAGAATTTTCATATTCTTCATTAATATCTTTTACAATATCTTCAAGTTTAATCNTATTATCACCTAATACATGATTCAAGTNNTTTTGAGTCAATGGACTTGAAGTCGAATGAAAAAGAACTTCTATAATATTTTTTACGTTCATTTAGTGACCTTTGAAATATGAATATCAGAAAATGTTTTTGTTTGNTCAAACTTAATATTATTATCTCTAATCATCTCTAGAATTGCAAGGAATAAGCCNACTACAAAAATACGACTTGATTCCTTTGTAATTAGNCTTGTTANCATAAACTCNCCCTTTTCATCAAGGACTTGNTTTATATANNNAATTTGATCTTTAACTCTNATCTGATCAGCTACAAGATCTAGCTCATTATTTTCAGGTAATGCCTCAAGGATATTTTTAAAAGTTCTAGCAAGGTCAAAAAGTTTAACATCCTCAGAAACATATAAAGAAATATCTTGAGATGGATCATACTTCATATTCATGCCCTTAGAAAATTTCTTNTTATGAGANTCATATTGAGAATCAAGATNTTTGCTCGCATTTTTAAATCTTTTATAGTCAAGAATTCTATGAACCAAATCAACTCTTGGATCTTCAATTTCNTCTCCATCTTCACCCATCACNTTCGGAAGNAGCATTCGAGCTTTAATTTGAANTAGNACCGTACTCATATAAATAAACTCAGCNCCAATATCAATATCAAGCATCTCCATCATAGATATATATTCAAGNTAGTCATTTGCTATCTTTGATATTGGTATATCATATATATCAATTCTATCACGTTTTATAAAATATANAAGCAAATCCATTGGGCCNTGAAAGTTTTCTAAATTAATTTTATAATTATTANCAATCACTATCTTGCTCTTTTTATGAATCCAACTTTTCTATAGACCTTATCAAGAGTCTTTCTNGCTTGATATCGGGCTTTTTCTGCGCCTTCTTTTAAAAGCTGATCAAGATACNCTTTGTCATTNTAAANTTTATTATATTCTTCTTGTATGGGTTTTAATGCATCAATTACAATATCTGCTANATCANCTTTAAAATCAGAATACATTTTACCTNCGTACATATCTTCAATTTGATCAGAAGTTTTACCTGTATATGCANAATATATATTAATTAAGTTGTGNAACCCNTTTCGATTTTCATCATATTTTATCTCTGTCTCAGAATCAGTAACTGCTCTTTTAAATTTTTTCATTATTACATTTGGATCATCTAAAAGNGAAATATAGTTATTTGGATTTTTATCCGATTTTGACATNTTTGATTCAGGATCTTGTAGNGACATTATTCTAGCACCNTGCTTTGGAATAAATGGTTCAGGAACGGTGAATGTAGGTGAATATTTACNATTAAATCGAATCGCTAAGTCTCGAGATAGCTCAAGGTGNTGCTTTTGATCTGCNCCTACTGGTACAAGGTCAGCCTGATANAGNAGAATATCGGANGCCATCAAAACAGGATAAGTATATANTCCAAGGTTGATATTTTTTTGCTTNTTGGATTTATCTTTAAATTGAGTCATCCTATTGAGTTCACCCATATATGTAATTGTATTTAGCACCCACGTTAGCTCNGTATGNTCTGGAACATGNGATTGAACAACAATGAGACTTTTTTCTGGATCAATGCCACATGCNANATATTGTGCTACATANGAATAACATCTTTGTCTTAATTCTGCAGGAACTTGATCGACTGTNAGTGNATGTAAATCAACAATTAAATATACNCACTCATATTCATCNTGAAGAGAAATCCAATTTTTAAGTGCTCCAATATAGTTTGATATGCATAGCTCTCCTGATGGCTGTATACCAGATAAAACTCTTTTCTTTACAGATGTGTCCAATTTTTATCCTTCCATAAATAGATACTGTTTCCAGTTATCCTGTTTTTTATTCACATAGGTTTGAAGCTGAAATAACTTTGAAGGTTTTCTTGGTTTTTTCAAAAGTTTCATATCCATATGTTTTAATAATGTATCACCTTTACGCGTATTACATTTAGAACAAGCAGCAACTAAATTTTCCCAACTATCTTTTCCCCCTTTATTTTTAGGAACGATATGATCTAAAGTAAGGGGTGTAGCTTGCTTAGCGCAATACTGACATCTATAATCATCTCTCTTAAGTATATTACGTCTATTTAAAACAATATCTTTATATTTTAAATGAACATAAAAATTTAAACGAATGACACTGGGAAGATCAAAAGAATTTTGAACAGAGCGAATGTTCTCACTATATTTTTCTAGCATTTTAACTTTCTCCTTAATGATTAAAACAATTGCTCGCTTTGCATTTATTACCATTAAGGGTTCATAGCTTTGATTCAAAACAAGAACTTTTCTATTCAAAATACTATTCATCTAAAAAGTCACTCAAAGATTTTATATCAATTATATAATCCAAAAGCTTTTTACTAGAGTCATCATGAATAGATTGAACTTTGACCTGTCCACTACAATGAACAACCATATTATCTCCATACCAAATCCCAACATGATCAACACCATTACCATCTAAATCAAAAAATACAATGTCTCCTGGCTTTGCATCATTANCTGATATAGATGNAAATCGAGAGTCTTGAATTTGATCNGATGTATCTCTTCTNAAATTAATTTCAACCATTTTATAAATNGATTGAATTAAGCCNGAACAGTCATATCCAAAAGGTGTTTTNCCNCCCCATAGATAAGGACTACCCATTAGCATTCTACANTAATGTAAAACTTTTTGTCTTTTACTTAAATCATGATTATNAACAATTTTTTTTATATAATATTCTTTAGAATCAATATTAATNTTATAACCGTNTNCAATCANATCATAATATTTGACAGTGGCTCCAAANGGTACAGTCAGNACACTAGTTTCAAAATTTTTATCTATATATAAATCTGTATATCGAGATGTTAAGTTNAGTTCACTTTCTCCANAAGAATNATCANTCGATAAATAAAATTTNTGTACATATCCTTTATAGCCATCCCACTGAGAAACCTCTAGCCAATTATCTTGATCTGAAACNACTTTAAGAGATTCAAAAAATAGGGCTTGAGTGACCATTTCTGAGTTAAAGCGAGGCTCTGAATATATATTAGCATATGCTGTTTTTACTATTTGNCTATTAATCATCTATTTTTAACATATTTAATAAGCTGATTTCCAATATCAGTATTATCCATCATCGCATCAAAAAAATCAGCTCCAGGACCAGAAGACCATACGGGAACAAAATTAGCAGAATGATAATCAGATGAAAATTGAATGTCAAGATTTCCATCATCTGCATCATAAACGCCTATACCTCCACAATCATGGTCAGATGTTAACACAACTAATACATTTGGATGCTCACGTTGATAATCAAGACACATTTGGACAAGATCAGATAGTGATTGCATCTCTCTTTTTATATAGTTTGGATCATTTAAATATCCAGCTAAATCAATTTGTGCNTCATCTANCATTAAGAAAAANCCTTCTGTATTATTATCAAGTATATCAATCGCTTTTCTTGCCATGTCAGTAGTAGTGGGAGTTCTATCAGAAAAATTTGATTCTAATGCATCTGCACCAAATAAACCTACTAATCTTCTAGATGGATCATAAGGGTCACTTAAATCTACAATATNCTGACCATTATGCTTCTCTAAATCTATAAGCACATCATCNCTCCAATATTTGGCACCGCCTCCAAATATTATNTCNGCATTAGATTTTGCCATCTGTCGTGCAATTTCAGCTTCCTTTTTGCTATAATCAATATGAGTTAAAAAACTGGCAGGAGTTGCATCCGTGACTGAAGAGCTAGATACAATTCCCGTAGACATTTGATAGTCTTTNGCAATTTCTAGTACAGTCTTAATTGGAGCNCCATCAAGNTCAACTGCTACAGCCCCATTATATGTCTTTTCCCCTGTTGATAATGCAGTCGCACTAGCTGCAGATCCTGAAACCTTTTTGAAACCATCATTTGGATGAGTCGCTACAAGCCCAACATTCTGGAACTGCTTAAAGGGAAAGTTATCATTTGAATAATAAGAAAGACTATATTGACCAATTCCNGNGCCTCCTGCAATTATAAATATAATTGATTGAGGAAACTTAGACTTACTGTTAAGTGATATACTTTCGCCAGGTANAGGTGGTTTTTTTAATTNATCNTCAACATTTAAATTNTCTGCAGNAACGAANAAAATCATAAATAGACATANTAGACGTGATTTCATTTTANTTTTAAAAACCTCCTTTTTCCTACTTTTAGAATNCTTTCATTNCCAGGNNCTATCATTATAAATGGATCAGATATTTTTTCATNATCTANCTTAACNGCACCTTGTTTTATCATACGTTTTGCCTCACCANTACTAGCTACCATTTTATTTGATACCATAATTTCAATNAATTTAGTTTCANNNCTTAAAGATANCTNGGGAACNTCATCTGGTACTTNTTTACTAATNAATAATTTGTCAAAATTTTCTTGTGCTTTAACAGCATAATTCTCATTATGATAAATTGAAACAATATCTCTNGCCAAAGCTCTTTTAGTATCTCTTGGATTTACATTTCCAGATTCAAGATNAACATNAACTAACTCTAAATCTTTTTTTGAAATATTTGTACAAAACTCATAATATTTAGTTATCAAAGTATCTGGAATAGATAATACCTTACCATACATTTGATCTGGATTATCGGTAAGTGAAATATAATTATCATTAGACTTTGACATCTTTTCTATACCATCAGTTCCTTCAAGNAANGGAGCTGTGATAATNGACTGAGGATCTTGTCCATATTCTTTTTGTAATGCCCTACCAACAAGTAAGTTGAATTTTTGATCAGTGCCTCCAAGCTCTAGATCTGACTTTACAATTATACTATCATAACCTTGGGCTAAAGGGTATAGAAATTCATGAAGTGAAATAGGCTTACCTGANNTATATCTNTTGGTAAAATCATCNCTCTCAAGCATTTGGGCANCTGTATACTTAGATGCAATTTTAATTATATCATTAAAATCTAATTTTGANAACCATTCAGAATTATAAACAATTTCTAGATTCTGTTTNCTTAGCACTATAGTNGCTTGATCTATATAGGTTTTNGCATTATCCTTTGTNTCATCAATAGTTAACTGAGGCCTGGTTTTATTTTTTCCAGTGGGGTCCCCTATCATCGCTGTAAAATCACCTATAATTAAAATTGCTGTATGTCCAAAATCTTGAAACTGCCTTAATTTTCTAAGTAAAACAGCATGTCCTATATGAAGATCTGGTCTACTTGGATCACAACCAAATTTAACTCGAAGNGGTTGATTGTTCTTGATAGANTTAGACAATTGAGATTCAAGTTGTTCTTGNGGTACAATTTCTTCAATACCAACTGATATAATATCCATCTGNTCATTTAAACTTGCCATTTTCATTTATTTTTATATTCCTTCATTTTCCTATCAATTTTNCTTTTAACATCTTTATCTTGTTTNTCCTTGCGCTTATCCCAAAGTTTTTTACCTTTAGCTAGACCAAACTCCATTTTAATCAAATTTTTNTTTAGATAAAGACTAAGGGGAACCATNGTGACGCCCTTTTCATCTATTTTTGATTTTAGTTTACTAAGNTCTTTTCGATGAAGTAGAAGCTTTCTATTNCTAATTGACTGCACATCGTCATAGCCTCTATTTTCATATTCTGCAATATGCATCCCAACAATAAATAATTCTTTGTTGAAAAAACGCACATAGGACTCTTTAATACTTACATTACCAGCTCTGATNGACTTGACCTCTGAGCCTTTTAATGCAATACCAGCCTCATACTTTTCAAGTATATGATNCTCATGACGTGCTTTTCGGTTAGTAGCAATGCTCATNTTTTACCAATTGGATNCTATATAAATTATNGAAATTATACTACAACATCAAGCGTATAATCATACGATTGNTACTATATATTCTACAATCACTTTAAACTTTTTAACTTTTAAANAACAATATCATTTTTTAATTTATTTTAATAGCTGGAGAANAATATTTTAAAGAAATTAACNTNTTTTNNAGTTTTAACCTTAACTGNATATATCATACATATCTTTGATAATAGANTAGGTGATTTACCTCCTTTAGGAAAATTTTTTAATCCNTACCATGGTTATCTAGCTCTTCACATGTCTGATNANCTTCCTAATCAAGATATNTTTGCTGAAAATCTTATAGACAGNGTAAATGTTACATGGGATGACCGTAGGGTACCCCATATTTTTGCTAATAATGAANATGATTTATTCTTTGTTCAAGGATATCTCCATGCTTTTGATAGATTATGGCAAATGGAGTTTCAAGTAATGGCAGCTGGAGGNAGNTTATCTGAAATTATTGGTCCTAAAGCNCTAGAATATGATAAGTTTCAACGAAGNATAGGAATGATGAGAGGAGCGAAAAGCGTATTAGAATATTATCAACAAGATTCTTTAATGCTTTCATNTTTANAAGCATATACAAATGGAGTAAATGCATATATAAACTCATTAACGATAGATCAATACCCAATAGAATATAAACTTCTTGATTATGCTCCTGAGCAATGGACNTTAAGGAAATGTGCACTTCTTTATATGTANATGGCATGGGAATTATCTGGTNCAACAAATGACCTTGCTCATACAAAATTTTTAAAAGAATTTGGGATGCAAGATTACATGGAACTCTATAATTTCAACTCTCCATTATTATCACCGATTATACCAAGAGAAACTTCGTGGGATTTTGANCCTATAAACATTGTTAAACCAGAAGANGTATATATGTCAGATCCATATGNAGATGGAATTAAATATAAACCTAACCCTAATAATGGAAGTAATAACTTTGNTTTAAGTGGNGATAGAACAAAATCAGGTTTACCTATTCTTGCAAATGATCCACATCTAAACCTAACACTACCTTCAATTTGGTATGAAAATCATTTNGTTGCACCAAACTTAAATTCTTATGGAGTNTCATTGCTNGGTGTTCCATGTNTTNTAATTGGATATAATAAAGATATTGCATGGGGNAGTACTAATGGAATGAATGATGTGATGGATTTTTATGATATAACATACAAAGATAAATCACGAANAGAATATCTTCACGATAATCAATGGAAAAATATTGAGTTATCTATTGAAAAAATTAGTATAAGAGNCGGTAAAACAATTCTTGATACAACTTATATGACACATCATGGACCAATAATGAGTCACGATNTTTTTGATAAAATNCCTCGATTTGGAAGTGCAGTTGCNATTGGAAGAGCTATGAAATGGCTAGCCTCAGANCCTTCTATGGAACCAAAGACATTCTATCTTCTAAATAAGGCAAAAAATTATGAGGATTACCTTGAAGCAATTTCATATTTTAGTTGTCCCGGTCAAAATATTATTTTTGCAAGTAATAATAATGATATCGCNATATGGCAAACTAATAAACTAATTCCAAAATGGGATTTACAAGGTCGATTCATNATGGATGGAAGCAANTCTATTTATGATTGGAAGGANAAACTTCCAATTGCACATCAACCTCATTCACTNAATCCTGAGCGAGGNTATTTAAGTTCAGCTAATCAAAATCCAGTTGATCAAAAATATCCNTATTTNATNCCTGGTAATTACGCACCATTATTTAGAGGTGCTAGAATTGATGAAATCCTTGAAAAAANCGATAAAGNNNCTTANAANGATNTNCAAGAAATACANAATGATAACAAAAGCCTTCTTGCACAAAGAGTTGTAATACCTTTACTAGAAACAATTAATCNAAATTTACTTTCAGANGATCAAAAATTCATTTACAATTCTNTGATGGATTGGGATTATTTCTACAATCCAAATTCTAAAATGCCAGGTTTGTTTGATTCCTGGATNAAAAGCATTGCTAAAAATACATGGGAGGATGATTTAGGANTAGCTGATNATGATGTAGAATGGCCAAATTTTAGAATTCTTTCAGACTTAATCATACATGACCCTAACAGCAAATGGTTTGACAATAAAAATACAANTGAAATTGAAAATTTAGATATAATNGCTAATAAGACATTTATAATACAGACAAATNATATATTAAGCAAAATAGGACCNGTGAGTGAAAAATGGGAATGGCAAAATTATAGAGGAACNGATATTCATCACCTTGCTAAAATACCAGGTTTTGGTAATTTNAATTTACCNACTGGGGGNGATTGGAATATTCCNAATGCAACCGCAAAAACNCATGGTCCAAGTTGGAGATATGTTGTAGAATTAGGCGATAGGCCAAAAGGATATGGGATTTANCCAGGAGGTCAAAGNGGATATCCNGGAAGCATTTATTATGACCAGTTTATTGAATCATGGGTAAAAGGAGAATTATATGAACTTAATTTTCCATANTCAATAGATGAGATTAATGGTCATTCCGTATTATTTATCCCAAAGGAAAAATCATGATGATGATGATGATAATAGCTGTTTGTTTTTTATCTTTCTTAATATTACCACAACTCCCCTGGTGGTTTATTGCAGTNTTATCAACAATTATTGGCTACAATTCAAAAGGACTATTCCAATCAATAATAGCTGGTTTTGNGTGTGGNGCTTTACCGTGGATCTCTATTNTTGTNTATAATTATTACAATGGAGCAGAACTANTGATAGGTAGAGTTTCTGGCATTATTTCTATGGATGGACTANTTGGTGCGTTTATCGCAACAATANTTATTGGAGGAATCACTGGTTTACTAGGATCATTGAGNGCATTTACTTTTAAACTGGCATTNAAAGATCAATTNATTAAAGAATAAAATATATCTATTTCTTTACANCCCCATTTAGAAAAAATATTTTTT
>PCDA01000004.1 GCA_002591605.1 Fidelibacterota bacterium | reverse complement strand
AAAACATCAGTATTTCTAATATTGCTAATTGACAGGGATCCCATCAGTGTATTTGTATGTCTGAATAATAACGAATCACTAAGCTCAATATTTAAATTATTATCAAAAATTGATACTTTGTTTTTGTTACTATTCCATAGCTCTTTGATAACATTTTCAGCTAATTTTCTTGACTTAAGAATGACAGTTTCATTTTCAAGGTATAATGCATCTTTACCTAATTGATTATCAAATATTGATACTGCCGAGCTAGGATTTTCAATTAGTAATGAACCACCTGATTTATATATAGGAGTTGTATTATATATACTCACTAAGGAAACTGAAATGCCAAGGAATGTAGCTATTAAAATAATTTTATAGTTACCAAGTAGCTTATAAAAAACATCTGTTAATGAAAGACTCGTGTTTAGAGAATTAGGATCAAACTTTATTTGATTATCAGTGTTATTCATTAAAGATTTATTTATTCTGTTATATTAATGTACAAATTAATGAACTGAAGAATAGTATTTAAAAACCTTGAGTTATTTATAAAATAATTGAATTTTGTCTGTTCAAGATATATAGTATCATTAGGATGCAATACTATAAAATTATTTAATGGGTCATCATCATCTAGAATATTAGATAAATTTATTAATCTGGGCTCATTCGTTTGAGAATAAATCATTACTTCATCTAACTTAGAACCTTCCAGTGGACCACCAGCATAAGATAAAGCTATTATTAAATCGCACCCGTCATAAACTAAATAAGACCCTGGAGATTTCACATGACCAATAACATTTACCCTAAATCTAATAATGCCATCTTCACCACTAATATATTCATATTTATTGCTATTCTGATTTGAGAAAGCAATTGATAGTAAAAATAAAACTATTATATAAATATAAAATTTCTTCAAAAATATCATTCAATTATAATCCTATTTTTCATTTAAAAAAACAGTTCGCTAATAAACATATGAATTTAGGTATTATTGCCGAATAATCACGATGATTTTTTTACGACAGTATATTACTTGAAAAAAGGTGACAACCATTTAAAAAGCATATTAGATTTAATATGTTTTTTTGGAATAACTAACTGCTCTCCTAATAATAGCTTAGATGCATTACGTTTCAAAACATTTACTTGAGACAATGAAGTCCCTTTTTCAATTGCGTCATATGCATCTTTTAAGCAAAAATTTCGACTAGAATTATTATGTGCGTCAGAACCTACTAGATGGAGAATAGAATCATCAATTATTTTAAAAGAAAGATTTTTTATTTTTTTACCAAATTTCCCTAAAATACTACCTGCGTCTAATTGTATAATGTATCCTTTTTCTACCCAATCTTTAATAATATCTGGATTCTCTTGTACAAATCGATACCTTTCAGGATGCGCTACTATTGGAGTTATGCCATTTAATTGTAACTCATAAAATTGTTCGATATAACCTTCAGGGTAAATATGAGGAGTAAATTCAATCAACATATATTTACCTTTTCCTACTGTGGTTAACGGATTATCTTTAATTAAGCATAAATTAGGTAAATAAAAAACTTCAGAAGCTAAATGAAGTTCAATATTAATATTTTTTTTGTCAAGCTCTAACTGAAGTCTATTAATTTCAGAGGACAAATAATTGAAATTTATATTTTTATCATCCATCTTAGGATGCTGAAAATGTATTGTACTCACAACATGAGTTATGCCTTGGCTGCTTGCTAATTTTAGCATTTCTAAACTTTCTTCTAATGTGCTTGCACCATCATCACAGCCAGGAAGAATATGGTTATGAAAGTCAATCATTTTATGTTGTAGTATTTTTTATACCAAACTATAAACTTTTTTATTCCATCTTCAATTTCAATAGTAGGTTGAAAATTAATAATAGACTGTAGATTTGAAGAATCAGAACAGGTTTTTTCAACATCACCTTTCTGTTTTGGTAAAAAATTAATTTTTGCTTTTTTATTGAGATTTAATTCAATTTCTTTTATAAAATCCATAAGCTGTACAGATGTTTCACCCCCAATATTAAATATTTCAAAAAAATCTTCTTTATGCAAGTGCTCATTACCTAATAGTACAATTGATTTTATTATATCATCAATAAAAGTAAATGATCTACTATGCTTACCATGATTATATACATTTATAATTTTATCATTAATAATATTTTTTGTAAAGTTAAATAATGCCATATCAGGTCTACCCCATGGACCATATACAGTAAAAAATCGTAATCCTATACTATTCAATCCAAAAAGTTTATAGTAATTATAAGCAAGCTCTTCGTTCATTTTCTTTGTTATTCCATATAATGAAATCGGATTAATAGTTTTATCATTTTCCTTAAATGGTACATTTAGACTATCACCATATACAGAACTAGAAGATGCATAAAATAATTTTTTTGTCTCAGATATTTTACATAGTTCTAAAATATTAATAAATCCTTTAATATTTGAATCAATATATGCCTGTGGATTCTCAAATGAATATCGAACTCCAGCTTGTGCAGCTAAATGATATATATATAAAAAATCATTCTTTGAAAAAATAGGCTCAAGGGAAGAATAATTTGAAACATCAACTAACTCAAACTTAAAGTTTTTATTTTTTTTTAGGATTTCTAATCTCTTATTTTTTAATTCAATATCATAATAAGAATTCATATTATCTATTGCATAAACTTCATAACCTTCATCTAATAATCTTCTAGATAAATGGAAACCAATAAAACCAGCGCCTCCTGTAACTAAAATCTTTTTCATTTTATATTATCCTAACTTCAGTTTTTAAATCTATACTTAATTCACTTTTGACATATTTTTGGGTTTCTTTAATCAAATCATCAATTTCCTTACCCTTTGAATTATTATTAATAATCCAATTTTGATGTTTTTTAGAAAAAAATGCACCAGCTGAATATTTTAGATTTTTTTTAACATGCTCGACACATTTCCAAGCAGGTAATTGATTATTTATAAAAGTGGATCCAAAGGTATAACCAGAAGGTTCTCTATTTATTTTTTCTGAAATCCTATCTTTCATATCATTTAACAAAACTTCAATATTAGATGTTTTATTTTTTAGATCAAATTTTGCAGATAAAACCACATAACGACCAGGGATTTTTTTTATAATAGAATTTCTATAATCAAATTTAAAACTTTTATTTTCATATTCAACGATATCGTTTTTTTTGATATCATATAACTTTACACTAATACAAACATCCTTTATTTCTTCATTTAGACCTGTACCTGCATTTTGCGCTACAGCTCCTCCAATGCAAGCTGGTATTAAATTGAAAAATATATAATCTTGATATCCACTCTTAATGAGTTCTTTACCTGCTGACTTAAGAGAATACGCAGCACCAATATTTGCAATGCGGTCCTTAATTACAAAGTATTCAAAATCACCAGATAGTTTTATAAAAACTATATCATCATATCTTTCTTTGGAGAATAAAATATTTGAGCCATTACCTAGTACAACATAATTATGATTATTTTCTGATATAAATTTAAATACTGCTTTTAAATCATTTATATCGTTTACTGTACAAAAATATTTCGCAAAAGACTTTGTTCTAATTGTAGAAAATTTCGTTAAATTTTGACTAATTATTTCCATCACTATAAACTAGGTAGGCTTTTATCTTTATCTGATATAACTATATCTTTTGACGGAAGGGCCCAATTTATATCTAATTGTTTATCATTATAAATGATTCCTGCATCTAATTTATGTTCAAAGAAATTATCAACCTTATAATTAATAATAGCTTTTTCACTCAATACTAGGAATCCATGTGCAAAACCTTTCGGTACAAACAGCATATTATTATTTTTAGCACTCAAATCAAAAGACTCCCACTTAGCATATGTGGCTGAATCGTTTCTAATATCAACAATTACATCCTGAATTTTACCACTAATTACTCTAACAAGCTTTGATTGCTGTTTAGGTGCTTTTTGGTAATGAAGCCCTCTTAAAACTCCACATTCTGAGTACGATTCATTATCTTGAATAAAATTAATATTACTTCCAATAAGTTCTTGAATTTCTTTATTAAAGGTTTCTTTAAAATAGCCTCTATTATCAATAAATGTATTTAATTTAAAATATTTCACTTCTTTAAAAATTTTTGAACCAATATTCTCTATTATCATGATACTATTTCTCTTCTTATTTTTAGATTTATATTTGAAATAATTTCATATATGATTGTATTGTGAACTTTAGAATATTTACTCGCATTACTAAAAACACAAACAGCTTCATCAGTTCCAAATGTAGTAAATGAGTTCATTGAAACAATTCCAAGGATTTCTCTTCCATCTTCAATAGTTGATTTTTTATTTTGATCTAACCTCATAAATCCATCACCATAGCCTATATCATATGTAGAGACTCTAATATCTTCATTTGCAGTGTAAGTTTGACCATAACCAATTGAACCACCTTTAACAACAGTCTTACTTGTAATCTTTTCCGCCCAAAGCGATAACACTGGTTTCAATTTTGGTTTTTTATATCCATCAGGTAATGAAATATAACCATATGTGGCTATTCCTACTCTTGCTATATCATAATCAAAGTTATCTAATCTAAATAAAGAAGATGAAGCACAGCAATGGAATCTTATCTTATCTGAAAATCTATTATCACTTTTAATTGTATTCCTGATTCCATCAAAAATTTGTTTCTGAACAGATAAAGATTTGTCGTTTAAATATGCATTTGAAAAATGTGTAAATAATCCATAAAGAGTTAAATCTGATTCGATAATCAATTTTAATGCTAAATCTAGTTCTTCAGTTAGAATTCCATTCCGATGCATGCCAGTATCTACTTCAATTTCTATTTTAGTACCTTTGGGTATTTTATTTATATCATTTAATGAATTGATTGTAATAATTACATTATCAGGTACTTTATCTTTAGGTAAATCTTGAAGCACAAGAATAGTCTCAAATAGATGAGAAACAAGGCTTGCTTCTTTTATGGTGCATACAATAGCATGCTTAACCCCATACTCATTTGCAAGTTTTGCGATTTCTACAAGTCCATGACCATAGGCATTATTTTTAATAACAACTGCAATCTTATCTTTATTGATTCTATTTTCAATTTGAGAAAGATTATAAAAGTAATTTGACTTATTAATCAAACAGTAGGCCATAGATTAAATTAAACTTTCAACTTTGAAACTTTAAGTAAATACTCTCCATATTCATTATTATAATTTCTAGATATGTTTTCTAAGTCTTGTGAACTAATATATCCCATCCTAAAAGCAATCTCTTCAATGCATGAGATTTTCCATCCCTGCCTTGATTCAACCATACCAATAAAGCTAGAAGCTTCTAACAATGTTTGATGAGTTCCAGTATCAAGCCAAGCATGACCCCGACCTAAAAGTTGAACTGATAAGTTTTTATCATTTAAAAATTGCCTATTAATATCTGTTATCTCAAGTTCTCCTCTAGCTGACGGTTTTAATGATTTTGCTATTTGAACTACTTGATTAGTATAATAATAAAGTCCAACCACAGCATAATTTGATTTTGGACTTTCAGGCTTTTCTTCAAGACTTATTGCATTATTGTTTTCATCAAATTCTACAACTCCAAAACGCTCAGGATCCTGTACATAATAGCCAAACACTACAGCATTATTATTATTTTCTACCTCTTTAACACTATCTTTAAGTTTAAGAGGTAAATTATGTCCGTAAAAGATATTATCTCCGAGCACTAAACAAACATCGTCATCTCCAATAAATTCTTCACCTATTAAAAATGCATTCCCTATTCCCTTTGTTTCGTATTCAATTTCATATGAAATTCTAATGCCAATTTGAGTACCATCTCCTAAAAGCTCTTTAAATCTTTCAACATCTCTTTCTGACGCAATCACTAATACGTCTTTAATACCAGAAAGCATGAGCGTAGATAAAGGATAATAAATCATAGGTTTATCATAAACTGGCAATAAACCTTTATTGACCGTCTTTGAAGCTGGATACAATCTAGTGCCTTTGCCACCTGATAAAATTATTCCCTTCATTTTATTTGACCTAACCTTTCAAAACTATATTTATTATTAATATTTTCAATCCAATTCGCATTATTTAAATACCAATTCACTGTATCTTCAATACCTTTATTAAAACTTACTCTAGGCTTCCAACCTAGAGAATTACTAATTTTATTACAATTTACTGCATACCTAAAGTCATGTCCAGGTCCATCATCAACAAAATCTATTAAATCCTTTGATGATCCTTTATTTTTTTTCAAATCATTAGAATCTACAATATCACATATTGTTTCAACAATCTCAAGATTTGTTTTTTCACAATTTCCTCCGATATTATACTTTTCTCCGATATCACCTTTCTCAATTATTTTCATAATAGCATCACAATGGTCATAAACATGAATCCAATCTCTTACATTTTCACCATTACCATAAATAGGAAGCCTTCTATTATTAATAGCATTTATTATCATTAGCGGTATAAGCTTTTCAGGGAATTGAAAAGGGCCATAATTATTTGAACAATTTGTAATAATTGTTGGTAGTCCAAAGGTCTTATTCCATGCTTTTACAAAATGGTCAGATGAAGCTTTTGATGCAGAATAGGGGGAACTTGGTGCATATGTAGATTCTTCTGTAAAAGATCCATTATTACCTAGTGATCCATATACTTCATCAGTTGAAACATGAATAAATCTAAAATTTTTATCTAAACTACTATTAAAATATTTAAGTGAAGAATCTAGAAGGTTGATTGTGCCTAAAATATTAGTATTTATAAAATCTGAATAACTATCAATTGATCTGTCGACATGAGATTCCGCTGCAAAGTTAACAATGTAATTAGGTTGAAAATCATCTATAGATTTTTTAATTAATTGATTATCACAGATATCTCCTTGTAAAAAAGTATAGTTTGATTTTATGGAGTCTAAATTATCAAGATTTCCTGAATAAGTAAGTTTATCTATATTAAGTATGTCCCAATCTTTTTTTTTGCGCAGTCTTAATATGAAATTACTTCCTATAAAACCACAACCACCAGTAACTAATACTTTATACATTATCTTTAACCTTATTTATCATTAATCCAGGATAACATTACATATTTTATTAATCTCATCACTAGATAAATATGGATGCATTGGTAAACTGATAATTCTCGATGAAATATCTTCAGAAATTAAAAGATCACCTTTCTTATAATTAAGTTGCTCATATACTTTCTGAAGATGCAAAGGGATACTATAGTATATAGCATTTGGAATTTTTTTATCATTTAATTTTTCAATGATAGAGCTTCTATGACTATATGAATTACATAGAATGGAGTATTGAGCCCAAGATGATATATATCCTGAAGGTATCATCTGCAATCCAAATGAGTCTTTCAAATTATCATTATATTGCTCAGCTACTTTATTTCTAAGCTCAACTTCATTGGAAAATGCTTTTAACTTTATTATTAATATGGCTGCTTGTATTGTATCGAGCCTACCATTAATACCAACACGTATATTATGATATTTATCAGCTCCTGTTCCATGAATTCTAATTGACTTTAAAATATCTGCAAGATTATCATCATCAGTAAAAATTGAACCGCCATCTCCATAGCACCCAAGTGGCTTTGCTGGAAAGAATGAAGTACATCCAATATCTCCAAAACTGCATGACATCTTACCATCAACACTAGATCCAAAACTTTGAGCTGCATCTTCGATAATTTTTAAATTATACTTTACTTTTAATTTTTCTAATTCCTTGAAATCTGCAGGTAATCCAAAAATACTAACAGGGATTACAACCTGATACTTGTTAGGGTTTTGTTTTAGAGCTTGCTCTAACTTATCAATATCAATATTAAATGTATGAGGATCAATATCAATAAAGACAGGGATCGCACCCACCAAACTTATCACTTCAGCGGTTGCAATATATGTAAAAGGGGTAGTTAAAACATAGTCACCTGGCTTTACATTTAATGCCATTAGAGACATTAATAAAGCATCAGTACCAGAGCCACAAGATATAGCATGCTTAGAATTTACAAAATCAGCTAAGTTATCTTCAAGTTCAAATACCTCTGGACCCATAATATATTGTCCATGATCAAGAACTTTTTTTATTTGCTGATCTATTTCAATTTTAAATTTTTTATATTGTCTTTTTAAATCAATAAACTGCATTATTTTTCCTAAATGATAAAATTTCTTTTGAATCCTTGCTAAAATAGTACGTTCCAACTAAAATAAAAAATATATAACTATGAGCGTGCAAAATAAATGCAAATGCAATTGATATAGATTCTGGCTTATCTAAAAATACAATCATGAACTCTTGAATAGCTAAATGGAAAGTTCCAAAGGTTCCTGGAGATGAAGGTATAATATAAACTATAGTTCCAACAAGCATAATACAGAAACAATCGAATAATGTTAAATCTAAATCAATCATTGATGCCTGAATGAAATAAACATCCAGATAAATTAGAACCCAAAGGATAATAGTCGAAAATAATATTGAATTTTTATTTTTTGAAATTTCAAATATTTTAAAACCTTTAAAAATATTTTTAATTTTATTTTTTAAAGATACAAACACATATTTTAATAATAAGATTATGAAAATAGATAAGATTATCATACTTATTAAAGATTCAATCTTACCTAAAAAATAATCACCAGGAAAATAAATGTATAACAAAACTAAAAATGGAGTTATAATGATAAAATCAGCTAACCTTTCAATTATTATAGTTCCAAGTACAGTACTGTATTTTTTTTGTGTCAAAATCTTAGCATAATGAATTTTCATTAATTCACCTAATTTCAATGGAAACAAAGAATTTCCCCAAAAGCCAAGAACTTCTGATCTATATAAATCGTAGATTAAAATATCTTTAGAATTAAAAATCATTTTCCATCTAATTGCTCTTACGATTAGTGATAAAAAAATTGTAAATAAAGATAAACAGAGCAATGAAAAATCTAAAGTTAGTATGTGGCCAATAAATGAATTTAAATTAAAATTCAGGTAAACATAATAAATGCATATAAAGCTAATAAACAAACCAAACAAACTTTTGGTGGAAAAAAAATCACGAGATATTGATTTCATTTTCATTTACCTAAGATCTATCATTTGATAGGATTCCCATTCAGAATCATTATATGGAATTGAATCAATTGCTGAAATATGAAACTTTTTAATATTAAATAATTGTGAATCTTCTGTGAATGATATATCATCAATTTTATCTTCATTATTATTAAATGAAATCTCGATATTTAAATAGTAATCATTTAAAGATAAAAAATATTTTTTCTTTGACAATTTTATAATCTTATAATTTTGATTACGAAAAATAGATAAAATTTTATTTTTTATATTTTCAAATTCATTATCTTTTTTATCATAAAACCGTTGCTTGGAATCCTCATCAATAATTTCAGTATAATCTTCATGGAATATAACAAATCTATTATTTACTTTTAAAACTTGACTAATTGAGTCTACACCGAAGCTAAAAAAATCTACATGTCTTAATTCGGGATCTGTTTTATTTTCTATTTTATTTTTTAGTGAATAGTCAAATGAAACTTTATAGTTATTTGAAATAATATGAGTAGACTTTTTCTTAATCCATTGATCCAAATCAGTCCCAAATGAAAAGCTAATTAATAGTATAGTTAGAATAATCATTAAAAGATATTTTCTAAAAATGATTCATCAACTAAAACATCACGAGCTTTACTTCCACTATATCCGCTAATAATACCCATGGCTTCAAGTTCATCGACAATCCTTCCGGCCCTACTATATCCAATTCTAAACTTTCTTTGTAATAAAGAAACTGATGCTTGTTGATGCTGAATAACCAACTTTGCAGCATCTATAAGCAACTCATCTCTATCATCTATATTAAAATTCTCATTTTCAGATTTAACTTTTATTTCTGGTAAAAATAATTCTTCAGGTGAAGGCTGTGAGGTAATATGACTTAAAATAGATTCAATCTCTTCTAAATTTATATATGCACCATGAAGCCTAACAGGGGTGGCAGCTCCAGGTGGTAAAAATAGCATATCTCCATTACCTAGTAGTGTTTCTGCCCCACCTTGGTCAATGATAGTTCGAGAATCTACTTTTGAACTAACCTGAAATGCAATTCTTGCTGGAAAATTTGATTTAATTAACCCTGTAATAACATCTACAGAAGGTCGCTGTGTTGCAACAATTAAATGGATTCCAATGGCTCTTGCCTTTTGAGCAAGTCTAGTTATTGGGTCTTCTATTGCCCTACCTGATGTCATCATTAAGTCTGCTAATTCATCAATGATAATGACTATGTACGGGACTTTTTCTAAATCACTATTACTTAAACACTTTTTATGATACTCGTCTATATTTCTAACTTTGACCTCTGAGAATATTTGAAAACGTCTTTCCATTTCAGTAATTGCTGATTCAAGAACACCTGTTGAATTCTCAGTTTTTGTTATTACATCTTCATCTAATTTTGGTGTGGTAATTAGATGATAATCTTTTAAAGCGTTATATGATGAGAGCTCAACTTTTTTAGGATCAATTAAAATAAATTTAACCTCATCCGGTTTTGCNTTATATAAAATTGAAGCAATTATNGCATTAATACATACTGATTTACCAGAGCCAGTTGCACCTGCTACTAATAAATGTGGCATTTTATTTAATTCAAATGAAAACGATTTACCCGAAGTTGTTTTTCCTAAAGCAATTGTCATTTTTGATTCTAAATTATTGTATTCCTCNGAACTAATGATATTTTTCAAATAAACAATTGCAGGAGAATCATTAGGAACCTCAATTCCAACAAATCTAGTACCAGGTATTGGAGCAATCACCCTAACCTTACTTGCCTTCATTACTCTAGAAAGATCATCAGAGAGATTTGTAAATTTATTTACCCTTACACCTTCATCCGGCTCAATTTCAAATAAGGTAATCACTGGTCCTTGGTTTATTCTTCTTACTTTACCTTTAACCCCAAAAGTTTCAAGTGCATATATAAGTTCATCTGCTTTCTGATGTAATTCTGATTCTGTATATTTTGATCCAACTTCAATTGGGTCATTTAGCAGATTTGCTGCTGGTAGCGTATATCTGAAATATTTCTTTTTCCTTTCTTGCTCAAGGTCTATATCAACTTCTTCTTCCTTAACTTCCTCCTCAATATGAATATTTGAGTCAATTTCTTCATGATTTAAATCTGAGCTTTCGTTATTATATTCAATTTCATTATCTTCTATATAGCTTTCTATTAGATCAGATTCAGAATTCATTTCTTCTAAATTTTTAGTGTCTAAATTGGTCTCATGATCTTCACTAGCTTGCATATCCTCATTGTATGAAATTTCAGTATTTTCTTCTACAGAATTCTCTTCTTTTTTTATTTTTTCATAATAAATATTTTTTATTTTATTCATCATTAGAGAATAAAATGATTTTAATCGTTCGTTAATCTTTAACATTAAATCATATATTGAAAAATCAAAAAATATCATATGTATAATTAAAAATGATAAAAGGAGAATAAGTCCTGAAGGTACAACTCCTATCTTACTTATAAATAAAGTAACTACAAGATTACCAATGAAACCTGAATAATGAGATAAAATAATATTTGAACCTAAGTTTGAATAGTATGACAACAACATGGGGGCCCAAATGGAAATAGATAAAAAATAATATAAATACTCTAATATATTTTTTGATAAACTTGATTTATTAGTAAAATAAAAATAACCTAGAATGGAAAAAATTATTGGTATTACAAATGCACCTATACCAATAAATGAAATTAGTAGATTAGATATATAGGAACCTGCGGGCCCCATAAAATTATTATCATTATCTATAATACTATAATCAAAAAGACTTAAAAGTATAAATACTGCTATAAAAATTAAGTATATACCTATNATTTCTTTTTGATATTTTTTCATTTACTTTCTCAGNGAAGTATTATTTAAAAATGAAGAATTTGAACCTAAAACTTTATATTTCTTNCCTCTAATATCTATAGTTATATCGCTATAATTATCTATATTTTTTTTTATAGAAGCAATTCCAACGCCTATGCCCAAATTATAAGAAAATGTGCCACTTGTTATTTTACCAATTTTTTTATTTTTTTGGAATAATTCAAATCCTTCTCTTGGGATACCCCTATCTATCATTTTTATAAAAATAAGTTTATTATTTTGTGAGAGCTCATTGAAGATAAAATTGGANCCAATAAAATCTCTATNTTTCTTNATAATCCAATTTAAACTTGCATCAAGAGGATTGACATTCTCACTAATTTCATGTCCATATAGACAGTATCCCATTTCTATTCTAAGCACATCTCTAACTGCAAGACCAGCAGGACTTATATTAGAATTAATCATTACATCCCAAATACTATTTATAGCCTCACTTTTTCCAAGTATTTCAAATCCCAATTCACCTGTATATCCTGTTCTTGCAATAAAAAAAGACTCATTGTTGATTTGAATTTCTTTACATTGATAAAAATTTAAATCACTTAATTGTAAGTTAAATATTTCTTCAAGTTTATCTCTACTGTTGGGACCTTGGACTGCTAATAATGATGTACTATCNGATATATCATTAATTTCAACATTATNATCTTTATGATTACAAAGCCAATGAAANTCTTTTGTTTTATTTGAAGCATTAACTATTAAAATATATTCATCTTTAATTCTATACGCTATTAAATCATCAATAACTCCTCCCTCATCATTGCAAAGTAATGTATATATTGCTTCNCCATGATTAAGACTACTAATATCATTAGATAATACTCTATCTAAATACAAGTCAGCACCAACTCCAGTAATTTTAAAGATGCCCATATGCGAAACATCAAAAACTCCAATATCACTCCTTACACTCTCATACTCATATTTAATTCCTTTGTCATAATTAATTGGCATTAAATAATTTGCAAAGTCTACCATTTTTGCATTTAGATTTACATGTTGATTGTAAAGAGAGGTCTTAAGTGTAATATTATCTTTATTTTCCAATTTGATTTAGTACCTTTTTTATTAATTCTGGCGTTTCTATCGATTTGTTTTCAGAAGTAAGCTGATTAATACAGTTAATTATATCTTTTTTTGAATAACCAAGTACAAGTAAAGCGTCAATAGCATCCTTATAGTTTGAATTTTCAAATAAAACTTCTTCATTTGGGACATCATTATCTGAAACAGAAGTTATTTTTTCTTTAATATCTACTATAATACGTTTTGCAGTTTTTGGACCTATGCCTGGAATTGAAGTTAACGCTTTAACTTCACCGGACTCAATATAACTTTTTATATCATCTGCCGATGCTGAAGAAAAAAACTGAATAGCAGTTTTTGGTCCAACTCCCGATACACTAATTAGCAGTTCAAATATATCTTTTTCTTCTTTTTCAAAAAAACCGAATAACGCCTGAGTTGTATCATTTATATGATGATAGGTTAAAATCATAATTTCATCATTAACTTTATTTGAATAGAATTTACTTGTATTCAAAGAAACTATACATTTATACCCAACTCCGGATACATCTAACTCTATAGAATTTTCATTTAAAAAAATTATTTTTCCTCTTAAAAAAGTAATCATAAATCATTATACCTAAATTGCTGTTCATGACAAAGGGCGGCAGCTAAAGCATCTGAAGCATCATTTTTTATATCTCCAAGCTTAATTTTCAATCTATTCTCAACCATAAACTGAACCTGTTCTTTTGTTGATCTTCCATTCCCAGTTAAAGATAACTTTATTTTTCTAGCTGAATATTCATAAACTGCTAAATTAAAATCTGCTGCTGCAATCAGAACTGCTCCTCGAGCTTGACCTAATTTCATTGTTGTCTTCACATTATTACTATAAAAAACTTCCTCAATAGATAAACAGTCTGGTGAATATTTTTCAATAAGTACTTTTGTATCAGAATAAATCGTATACAAACGAGCACTCAATGATAAATGTTTATCAGGACTAATAGTTCCATAATCTATAGCTTCCATAGTTTTTTTATAGGATACAATTCCAAATCCAGTATTAACAAGTCCGGGGTCTATTCCTAGTATTTTCAATTATCTATTCAACCTCAAAGTTTGAATAAATCTTTTGTACATCATCACTATCTTCAAGTAATTCTAGTAACTTAACTATTGAATTTGCATCATTCTCTGAAACTTTAACCATATTAGTTGGAATAAGTCCTAACTCACCTTCATATTCATATTCTTTTTTATCTAAAAATTCTACGGCTTTATTAAAATTTTCAGGTTGAGTTGTAATTTCATAATAGTCTTCCTCAACTATAAAGTCCTCTGCCTCTATTTCAATAGAAACCTCCATTAATTCTTCTTCAGATATTGAATTGCTTTTATTAATTGTTATTGTACCTCTCTTCTCAAACATCCAATTAACGCAGCCAGATTCACCTAGATTGCCACCATTTTTTGACATAATATGTCGAATTTCAGGTACAGTTCTATTTTTATTATCTGTCATAACTTCCATCATTATAGCAACTCCAGATGGTCCATAACCTTCATAAATATAATTTTCATATTTCACTCCTGGCAAATCACCTGTCCCTTTTTTGATAGCTTTTTCTATATTAGCTGAAGGCATATTTGATGCCTTTGCTTTTTTTACAGCTAATCTTAATGCTGGGTTCATATCGACATCTCCTCCACCATCCTTAGCCGCAAGAGAGATATCTTTAGACAGCCTAGTAAATACTGCACCTCTTTTTGCATCGGCAGCACCTTTTTTCCTTTTTATAGTTGACCATTTACTATGTCCAGACATAAAAATTCCTCATTTAATTCTTTATATATTGTTATTAATAAAATTTGCTATGCTAAAAATTTTATTTTCATCAAAATAATTTGAAGCGAACTGTACGCCTATAGGTAAACCTTCTTTATTTTTCCCAAAAGGAACATTCATAGCTGGGACTCCCGCTAAACTCATTGGAACTGTAAAAATATCAGATAAATACATAGTAACCGGATCTTTTATCTTTTCTCCAATTTTAAATGCAGGAGAGGGTGATGTGGGAGTTAAAATTAGATCAACATCTTCAAATGCATCAACAAACTGATTTTTAATTAACCTTCTAACTTTCAATGCTTGATTATAATATGAATCATAATAACCAGAAGAAAGAATAAATGTTCCTAATATGATCCTTCTTTTCACTTCTTCTCCAAAATTCCTGGTTCGAGTATTTTTATACATATTATTTATGTCTGAAGCATCAACCCTATCACCATAAATTACTCCATCATACCTAGATAAATTGGATGAAGCCTCAGCGGTAGTAAGCACATAATATGCACCTATACTTTCATTGGCTAATGGAATACTAATTTCTTTGATTTTAAAATTATTTTTTTTTAAATATTTTATCATTTCATCTATTTTATTCTTTACAGTCGCATCAATAGAATCTAACATGAATTCTTTTGGGATGCCAATTGTGTAGTCTCTAGTTGATTTCTCACTATAATCAAATTTATTTATCTTATTAGTCGATGAGGTATTATCATATTTATCATAACCTGAAATACATTCAAAGGTATTTACTAAATCATCTAATGTCTTTGATAGTATGCCAATCTGGTCAAATGAAGAAGCAAAAGCAGTTAACCCATACCTAGAAACTCTACCGTAGGTTGGTTTTAGTCCATAAATACCACAAAATGAAGCAGGCTGTCTTACCGAACCTCCAGTATCACTACCAAGAGATACATCAACTAACCCAGAAGCTACAGACGCTGCAGATCCACCGCTTGAACCTCCTGGGACATAATCAGTATTAATAGGATTTTTACATGGTCCATAAATTGAAAATTCATTTGATGATCCCATTCCGAATTCATCTAAATTAGTTTTTGCAACAATTAAACCACCACTATTATCTATTCGAGATACTGCTGTTGCATCATACAATGATTTATGATTTCTTAAAATCTCTGAAGCACATGTAGTTGGGTAATCTTTGATGTTTATATTATCTTTTATAGAAAATAATTTACCTAATAATGGAGATGATTTTTCAGCTAGAGATAATGAACTTATCTTTTGCTTAGCTCTTTCAGAGAGCTCTTGCGTGATACAATTTAAATTATTAGATTTTTCTTTTCTTAATAGAAAATCATCAATCTTTTTATTTAGAATATCAATTGATATCATAATAGCAATTTCTACTTTATTGTATCATCAACATCTTTTACTGCATCATCAACTTCTTTTTTTATATCTCTGGATGCATTTTTAAATTCTCTTAATCCCTTGCCTAGCCCTTTAGCTAATTCAGGTAATTTTTTTCCTCCAAATAACAATAATACAATTACCAATATTATTATTATTTCTGGTAATCCAATTGGTCCCATTATAATTCTCCTTTATTAAATAGTTATCTGAAATATCTAAGAAAATACCAGGAAATCATCATTCCTATCAAACTGATAACACTCACATTAATATAAAATCCAGTTTTAAATTTTATAATATTTAAATCAATCCACTCATCTGAATTTCCCCATCCTAACTCAGTTGAGTTAAGAAAAAAATCTTTTACAACTCCTTCTGGTAAAATTGCACCCAATAATTGACTTAATGCTGTACCTACAACACATCCAAAAAATAAAATTAAAAAAATAACTAATACTGACCTTTTATTATTGACTGCCATTTAACTAGCATTTCCCATCATTGATTGAAATATTAATTCCCCATCATTTGATCCAAGCAATATATCTGATGCTCGTTCTGGATGAGGCATCATTCCTAAAATATTTTTATTTTTATTAAATATTCCAGCAATATCTAAGCACGAACCATTTGGATTTCCACCGGCATCAGATGTATATGTAAATGCTATTTGACCATTATCAGAAACTCGTTCTAATGTTTCTTTATCAGCAATATAATTCCCNTGCCTATGTGCTATTGGCATAAACATTTTTTTATCTTTTGGTATTTTATTTGTAAAAATAGTATCAAAGTTTTCTGCGCGTAATGATACTTGCTTACTTTTAAATTTAACACCATTATTATTAATTAATGCACCAGGTAGTAAACCAGCCTCGATTAAAATTTGAAATCCATTACATATACCTATTATACTTTTNCCTGNTTTAGAAGCAGNAANAATNGCATTCATAATCGGAGAAAATTTTGCAATAGCTCCAGCTCTNANATAATCACCATATGAAAAACCGCCNGGNACAATAATAGANTCGNANNNAGAAAGATCATTTTCTTTATGCCAAACAAATTCNGGNGTTGCTCCATCAATNTTTTCAATNACTTTATAGGCATCATGATCNCAATTAGATCCAGGNAAAACTATAATAGCAAATTTCATTCTAATCAATCCTCCAATTCAAAATGATATGTNTCAGTATTNGGATTTGCTAACANCTTNCTACATGATTCNTCTGTNATTTCTTNNGCTTTCTGTTTAGAAATATNACCNAAATCAATCTCAATNTANTTTCCAATCCTTANNTCNTCAATGCCTTGAATACCCATTGAGTCTAAAGCTCCTCCAACAGTTTTTCCCTGAGGATCTAAAATACCTTCTTTATAACTAATATAAACTTTAGCTTTCATTTACATTCTCCTTAAGTAAGCCTTCAGCAGTTAAATTATTTATAATTCTAGTATTTACATCGCCTAGGCTTGGATTATAGTCATCTCCAATAAGAACTTTATATAATTCCATATATTTTTCTGAAAGAAGTACTCTTATATCTTCAGATAATTCTGGAGGAGTTCCTTCACCAGAAAACCCTTTTTCTATCAACCACTGCCTAATATTTTCCTTATCAAGCATTAGTTGATTTTCACCGTTTTCATATCGCTCTTGATATTCTTCAGCCATCCAATATCTACTAGAGTCTGGGGTATGAATTTCATCAATGACATTTAATTCACCATCAATCATTCCAAACTCATATTTTGTATCAACTAGAATAAGCCCGCGCTCTTGAGCCCATTTTTGACCTTCTGAAAATAACTCAATTGCATATTTTTCTGCTTTTTCATAAATATCTTTATCAACCAATCCTGCAACTATTTCTTCTTTACTAATTGGTTCATCATGCTCGCCATAATCTGCTTTTGTTGTTGGAGTTAGAATAGGAGAATCAAATTTTTGATTTTTTGTCATACCTGCTGGTATTTTAAAACCATATTGATCGTCAATTCCTTTTTCATAATCTCTCCATAAACTTCCTGTAATGTAACCTCTAACTATTATTTCAATAGGCAATGTTTTTGCTCTTTTAGTTAGAAGCACTTGAGGATCAGGATCATCTATATAATGATTAGGGGCAATATGTTTAGTTTTTTCAAACCAGAACTTTGCAATTTGTGTAAGTATTTCTCCTTTAAAAGGAATTGTACCTAAAATATGATCAAATGCAGATACTCTATCTGTTGTAACCATAATAATTTTATCATCTAAATAAAAATTCTCCCTTACTTTACCAGAATAATTTTCATCGCCTAAATTAACATTGAATGATTTAAGTGTGTGTATTAACTGATCATTTATATAACTCATTATATGCCCAACCTTTCATATACTTTATTGATGTTTATTAGAATTTTAGATATATCAAACAATTTGTCAAGTTCATCTTCACTAATATGTTCCATTATTTCTTTATCACTTTTTAAAAGATTATTAAAATCTATTTTTTCTCTCCAAACTCTCATTGCATTCCTCTGTACAATTTCGTATGCTTTTTCTCTTGTCAAACCTTTTTTTATTAGTAGTAGTAAAACCTCTTGACTAAATATAAGCCCATTGGTTAAATCTATATTATTTTGCATGTTTTCAGGATAGACGAGAAGATTATTCATTAAATTTGTTGTTTTATTTAACATATAATCAACAATAGTAGTAGAGTCAGGAAATATTACACGCTCAATTGATGAATGAGATATATCTCTCTCATGCCAAAGAGCTATATTTTCCATTGCTGTATGAGCATTTCCTCTTAATAGCCTAGCAAACCCGGTCAATCTTTCTGTGAGAATAGGATTTCGTTTGTGTGGCATTGCTGAGGATCCTTTTTGCCCTTTTGAGAAGAATTCTTCAGCCTCCAATACCTCTGTTCTTTGCATATGTCTTATTTCTACTGCAATTTTTTCAATAGTTGCTCCAATCATAGAAAGCATATTTAGATAAAATGCATGCCTATCTCTTTGAATTACCTGATTAGATACGGGCGCAACTTTTAGTCCTAATCTTTGACAAACCCTAGTTTCAACTTCTGGATCAAGATGTTGGTATGTGCCAACTGCACCAGAAATCATCCCTGTTGAAATAGTATCTAATGCTAATTCCCACCTTTCAATATTTCTTTGAACTTCCTCGCTCCACATTGCTAATTTTAGCCCAAATGTAATTGGCTCAGCATGGACTCCATGAGACCTGCCTATTTGGAAAGTGTTCTTGTGCTCTTTTGCCTTATCTCTTAAACAAGACTTAAACACTTTTAATTTTTTAAGTATTATCTCCCCAGCTTCTTTACATTGCAACGCCATCGATGTATCCAATAAATCAGAAGAGGTCATGCCCATATGAATATACCTGGAATCAGGACCTATATTTTCTGCTAGATTTGTCAAAAAAGCTATTACATCATGATTTGTTGTTTCTTCAATCTCTAATGTTCTTTCAACAGAAAAATCTGCTTTAGATTTTATAACTTCAAAAGAATCTCGAGGTACAATTCCATCTTCAACCAATACCTCTGTAACAGCGAGCTCAACTTTCAACCATGTTTCATATTTATTTTGGTCAGACCAAATTCTTTTCATATCAGGAGTTTGATATCTTTCTATCATTTCTTATAACCCTTTTTATTATATGGATCTATTAGTTTTAATTTAGTGTCAATAAAATTTTGACCTCTAACTATAACTAAATCAACTTCATCATTTGTTTTAAAATAACCTTCATCTAATGCCTGTTGAATATCTAATGCTGAATTAACAATTTTATTGTTTACCTTAAATATAATATCTTTTAATAATATACCAGCATCCGATCCTGGTGATTTTTTCTCAACGTCAGTAACAATAACACCATCATCTACCTTAATTTTTAAAAAATCTTTATATTTTTTATTAATTTCTCTTACTGAAATACCTGTAAACCAATCCCTATCAACAACTCCTTTTTCCTTTAAATCATCAACAACATCAACTACTCTAGAAATAGGAATAGAAAAGCCGAATCCCAAAGAACTATTTTTTTCAGATACAATAAACGTATTAATTCCAACAACTTCTCCAGTAGAATTAATAAGAGGACCACCGCTATTTCCTCGATTTATGGTTGCGTCAGTTTGAATCATATTTTGATAAACATGGCCTGATTTTCTTAGTCCAAAATTAACATTTTTTCCACTAATAATCCCAATAGTTGCTGTAGGTTCTTTAGAAATTGAAAATAAATTATGAGGATTACCCAATGCAGCCACAAATTGGCCTCTATTAACTTCAATTGAGGGGTTTAATTTTGTAAAATTTAGATTAATTTCATTTATTTTCAAAAGTGCAATATCTGTCAGTTTATCAATACCTATAATTTGACATAAGTATTTTTTTCCACCATACAATGTGACATAAATATTTGCTACTTCTCCAGATTCAATTACATGAGAGTTTGTTATAATATAACCATCATTACTTATAATCAATCCTGAGCCAAAACGAAATTCGTTATCTTTTGTTGTAGTTTCTGTACTAACACTAACAACAGTAGGGGAAACTTTTTCTATTGAATTAATAAATTGATCTTCAAAAGAAATTTTAATTTCAGTGCATGAAATAATAAAAAAAATAAAAATAAATCTTAAAATTTTAATCATATAAAACTCTATTTAAATACAAACCTTTCGATGGGGCTTTAAAAATAAACTTTCTTTTATTGGCATTTAACATTGATTCAAAATCATCAATAGATAATAGATTTTTTTTTGATACTTCAATCATTACTCCAACAAGGTATCTAACCATATGATGCAAAAACCGATTTGCAGAAATTATATAATTCAACGATGAATCATCTACTATCCATTTTGAACTATATATATGACAATTTTTATTTTCAATCTCAACATTCTTTTTTGATAGTTGAGAGAAATCATGTTCTCCGATTACTAATTTTGAACATTCATTTAAAATATTAATATCAACAAAATTAGAATCTAAACTCCAAGAAAAATTTCTAGAAATCGGAGTAAAATTTGTTTGAATTTTATATATATATTCACGCTTTACAGCTGAGAAACGAGAATGAAAATCAAGATTTACTTCATGGCAACTGATTATAAAAATATCTCTTTCAAGGTTACCATTAAGAGCGTTTTTTAACTGATCAGGTGTCATAGATGTTGATACTTTAAAGTTCGCAACTTGACCTAATGCATGTACTCCTGAATCCGTTCTACCTGCACCAATTAAATTAATTTTTTGATTAAATATTTTTTCTAACGCATTTTCAATATCGCCTTGGACAGTACGACTATTTTTCTGGATTTGCCAACCATGAAGGCTAGTTCCATCATAAGATATTGTAATTTTATAGTTTTTCAGCGACAATTTTTATCTAGATTGAAGAAGTCTAAATTTAATTATTTTAATTTAATAAAAATAATCAATTTAGATTTAGATATAAACAAAAAGCGGGGTTTATATAAACCCCGCTTTTATTTATTTTATTAGTAATTAAAATATAACTACTTCATCAATACCATTTTACGTGTTAATGATACACCCTCAGCCTGTAGACTATATATGTATAATCCCGCTGAAACATTCGAACCAAACATATCTGTACCATCCCAGATAACATCGTGATACCCTGCACTTAAATTACCATTAACAAGTCCAGTAATTAATCGCCCAGTAATATCATATACATTTACCTGTACAAATCCTTCAGATGGAATACTAAATGATATTGTAGTCGATGGGTTAAATGGATTTGGATAGTTCTGAGTTAAATTGTACTCCTCAGGAACTGCAAGCATATCCATTACCTCAATTGTACCTGAAGATAGTACGCCAATTCCATATTCAGTATTATCTAAACTCATCTCTACCTTCATCTCTTCTCCTGTCTGATCACTAAATAGTCGAAGGTCAATTGCGTCACCAACATCATATCCTTCAAGATCGATACCAAACTCGTGATATCCCCCCCATGCCGATATTACCACTGGTGCGGAAAGATCTACGATGCGGGTCGCTCCAACTACCTGACCATCTGCATAAGCTACAAGCTCATCACCTACAGATACATCACCACCAATATCTGTGATGATAATTGGATATGATATCCCAGTAGGTACCACTAAATCACTATATGCTCTGGTTTGAGAATTATAATTGTAATCTTCCCAATACCCATACATCGCAGAACGTGCCTGACCACCTGCCATTGGGTATGTGAAATCAATAGATTCAGATGACGATAAGAAAACAGAATAACCCTCACCTGGACATA
>PCDA01000003.1 GCA_002591605.1 Fidelibacterota bacterium | reverse complement strand
TTTTTTCTTGATACTGAAATTCTATTTTTAGCTCTTTTTATGGCTTTAAAAGCCCTATCCATATCATTTGACTTATCATCCAAATAATGTTGGGCCTTATCTAATGACTTTTCAGCTCGACTTAAGTCTATTTTACTGGCTTCTTCAGCTGATTCTAAAACTAAAGTAACTTTATTATCAATTATATCAGCAAAGCCTCCACTGGTTGCAAAGTGAATAGATGTGTTATCAGTAGATATTTTAACCTCTCCAACATCAAGGGCAATTATAGATGCTATATGCCCAGGTAATACACCAAACAAGCCTTCAGTTGATGGCGCTCTTAGATAGTCAACTTCAGAAAATTCTAGAGTTGAGGTAGGGGTAATTATATTTATTTCTAGTTTATCACTCATTATTTTTTAGCTTTATCTACAACTTCATTTATAGATCCGACATAAGCAAATGAATTCTCTGAATACTCATCCATTTCACCGCTTACAATTGCTTCAAAACTTGATATTGTATCTTCAAGTGATACGTACTTACCCTCAACTCCTGTGAACTGCTCAGCTACGAAGAAAGGTTGAGACATAAACTTTTGTAATTTTCTAGCTCTTCCTACGACCAATTTATCATCATCTGAAAGCTCATCCATACCCAAAATATTAATAATATCCTGTAAGTCTTTATATTTTTGAAGAATTTGCTGAACATTTCTTGCAACATTATAATGTCGATCACCTATAACTCTTGGATCTAAGATTCTTGAAGATGATTGTAATGGATCAATAGCTGGATATATTCCAAGCTCTGAAATTTTTCTATCTAATACTGTCGTTGCATCTAAGTGTGCAAAAGTATTAGCTGGAGCTGGGTCAGTCAAGTCATCAGCTGGAACATAAACAGCCTGCACTGAGGTCACAGAACCTTTTTTAGTAGATGTAATTCTCTCCTGAAGCTCACCCATCTCTGTACCCAATGTAGGTTGATAACCTGCAGCTGAAGGCATCCTACCTAATAAAGCAGATACTTCTGAACCAGCCTGCGTAAATCTAAAAATATTATCAACAAACAACAGTACATCTTTTCCTTGTTCATCTCTAAAATATTCTGCCATAGTAAGTGCGCTTAGAGCAACTCTAAGTCTTGCACCTGGAGGTTCATTCATTTGTCCAAAAACCATAGCTGTTTTATCAATAACTCCAGACTCAATCATCTCTCCATAAAGATCGTTTCCTTCTCTAGTTCTCTCTCCCACACCAGCAAATATTGAATAACCTCCATGCTCAGTTGCTATGTTTCTAATTAACTCTTGTATCAGTACAGTTTTACCAACGCCTGCACCTCCAAAGAGGCCAGTCTTACCACCCTTTGTATATGGCTCCATCAAATCAATAACCTTAATACCAGTTTCTAAAATTTCTGAACTTGTTGTTAATTCATCAAATTTAGGAGCTGATCTATGAATAGGAAGTCTAACATCAGATTTCACATCTTCTTTTTCATCAATTGTATTTCCAAGCAAATCAAACATACGACCTAGAACTCCATCTCCAACTGGAACAGAAATTGGTGCACCTGTATCCACTGCCTTAGTTCCTCGTTGTAAACCATCAGTAGAGTCCATTGCAACGGCTCTTACCATTGAATCCCCTAGATGCTGAGCAACTTCAACTATTAATTTTTCATTATTACCTTGATCTACCTCAACTGCATTATATATCTCAGATAAAGCACCATCACTAAATTCTATATCAACTACAGCTCCCATAATAGATGAAATTTTTCCTTGCTTACTCATATCTCTCCTTTATTATCCTTCTAGAGCATTAGCACCACTAACAATTTCGATGATCTCTGTTGTTATTGCTGCCTGCCTTGCTTTATTATATTCTATACTTAAATCTGATATCATTTCACCAGCATTTTCTGTCGCATTCTCCATAGCTACCATCCTCGCTGCTTGCTCAGATGCATTTGACTCTAACAAGAACTGCCATAACTGTACATTTAAATGTTTTGGAATTAATGTTTTTACAACATTTTCTTTGCTGGGTTCATATAGTAAATCACATGAATCTTTTTCAGATACATCATATGTTATAGGTAAAAATGATTTACAAATTATTTTTTGAGAAGCAACACTAACAAATTCGTTGTATATAACTTCAACTGAATCGACTTCACCACTTAAATATTTTTCAGTAATCATATCTCCAATTGATAGTACGTCACTAACATTCAATGTATTCCAAAAATCTCTATAGCTTTTAATAATATTAAAATCTCTTCTCTTAAAATAATCATGAGATTTTTTACCAATACAAATAATTAAACAGTTATCAGTCCCAAATTCTGAAACTTTTTGCTCAGTCTTTTTAATTATATTTGCATTGAAAGCACCAGCCATTCCCCTATCAGCTGAAACTACTAAAAATAATTTTTTCTTGATGTCTCTTGAATCTAAAATTGGTAGTAAAGATCTATCTATATCTGGAATAAGGTGATGAATCATTTCTTCAATAGCATTAGTGTAGGGCCTTGCCTTTTCCATATCTTCTTGAGATTTTCTAAGCTTTGCCGCTGCAACCATTTTCATTGCATTGGTTACCTGCTGTATACTTTTAACAGATTTAATTTTATTCCTTAGATCTTTTAAACTAGCCAATTTTTAAAATCCTTTTACAAAATCAGTTATTTTAGTCTTTAAAGTTTCTTCAGTACTATCATCTAATTGACCTGATGATTTTATTGTATTTAGTAAATCTGCACATGAAGCATCTAAAAAATCATAAAACTTTTCTTCAAACTCTCCTAATCTACTTTTTTCAACATCATCTAAATATCCCCTAGTTCCTGCGTAAATTAATGCTACCTGCTTTTCAGTTGAAACTGGTGAATATTGTTTCTGTTTTAATAATTCCATTAAAGCTGATCCACGATTAAGTTGCTTTTGTGTTTCCTTATCCAAATCAGATCCAAATTTAGCAAAAGCTTCTAACTCTCTAAATTGCGCAAGATCTAATTTTAGTGTACCAGCAACTTTTTTCATTGCTTTAATCTGAGCAGCACCTCCAACCCTTGAAACTGATAATCCAACATCTACAGCCGGTCTTTGACCAGAATTAAATAGATTTGACTCTAGATATATTTGACCATCAGTTATTGAAATAACATTTGTTGGTATATATGCTGATACATCACCCTCTTGAGTTTCAATGATTGGCAATGCAGTCAGTGAACCAGATCCTAATTTTTCATTTAGCTTTGCTGATCTTTCTAATAACCTACTATGTAGATAAAATACATCCCCAGGATATGCTTCACGACCTGGAGGACGCCTTAGAAGTAATGACATTTGTCTATAAGCTGATGCATGCTTCGATAAATCATCATATACTACAAGAGCATGCATACCATTATCTCTATAATACTCACCTAATGTTGCTCCAGTGTAAGGTGCTAAGAATAATAGTGGTGCAGGTTCCATCGCACTTGCTGTGACCACTGTAGTGTATTCCATAGCTCCTGCATTTTCTAATTCTGCAACAACTTTTGCAACTGTAGATTCTTTTTGACCAATCGCAACATAAATACAATGAACTGGAGTGTCTGAACTATGAGTATCTTTTTGATTAATAATAGTATCAATAGCAACTGCAGTTTTACCTGTTTGTCTATCTCCAATAATTAATTCTCTTTGTCCACGACCAATTGGAACCATCGCATCAACTGATTTCAATCCAGTTTGAAGTGGCTCTTGAACCGGGTATCTTGATAGAACACCTGTAGCTTTTCTTTCAACTGGTAAAAATTCTTTTGCATCAATTGGACCTTTGCCATCTACAGGTTGCCCTAAAGGGTTAATAACTCTACCTAAAAATTCTTTTCCTACTCCAACCTGAACTACTTTACCTGTTCTTTTTACAATATCTCCTTCTTTAACCAACTTACTATCACCAAATAGTACAGCACCTACACTGTTTTCTTCTAAATTCATAGCCATTCCAAAAACATTATTTGGAAATTCTAACAATTCTGATGATAATACATTTTCTAAACCTTGAATTCTTGAAACACCATCACCAACATAAATGACCTCACCAACTTCAGATACATCTAAATCGATATTTAAATCGTTAAGNTGTTCTTTTAATAATGATGCAATTTCTTCAGTTCTTATATCTTCCATAACTACCCCTTTAAATACCTAATAAAGATTGTTTGATTTTCCTTAGTTTTGTTGAAACAGATCCATCTATAATTTTATTTCCAATTCGTACCTTAATTCCACCCATAATTGCAGAGTCAACNCTGAATTTTATATCTGAAGTANTATCAAGTTGAAANTTATTTTTAAGTTCATTTAATATTTCAGATTGATCTTCAGCANTATATTNTTTATGNGAGGTTATTTTTATTTTTTTTGTTTTACTACCAGATTCCATCAAAATAATTATCTTNTTTAAAATGTCATTNNACATTGAAAAGTCATTATTTNTAATNAGCAATAAAATAAACTCNAGTGTAATACCATTATAAAATTTGCNAAATATNTTATNTATNGATTTAAGCTTATNATCCATNGAAACTTTCTTCGANGNNAATAAATATCTTAAATCAGGAAATTCTTTTAACATAACTTTNAATGAAATNAGNCCATCAACAGAGTCACCAATATTACNAGAATTGGTGACATTAATTAATGAATGTGCATATTTATTGATTTTTCTGGTATCTTTCAATTAATTTGCCTCGTTAATAGTTGATTTAGCTAAGTCTCTATTGGTATTATCATCTAAATTCTTATCTAATACCTTTGATGCTGCTTTTATAGCTAAATCAACAGAAATTGATTTTAACTCATCAATAGCTTTTGCTTTGGCTGAATCAATTTGCTTATTTGACTTTTCAATTAATTCATCTGCTTTTTCTTGGGCTTTTCGTTCAATTTCATTTCTGAGATTATCTCCTGCCTCTTTACTTTTAGCTACTATATCTTGAGCTTCAGCTTGGGCTTTTTTGATCATCTCATCATATTCATTAGAAACTTTTTCAGCTTCTTCTCTTGCTTTGTCAGCTGAAGAAAGAGCATCATTAATTCTTTGCTCTCTTGCATCTAAAGCATCCATTAAGGGCTTCCAAGCTGCAACTTTTAGTATAATTAATACTATAAAGAATGTGACAAGAGTCCACATAAATAATCCCGGATCAGGTATCAACCAAGCTTCAATCCATGTAACCTCTTTGCCTCCACTACTTGGGCCAGCAGAGAATGCGCAACCAATCAAGACTAGTGCGATTAATCTATTCATAATAACCTTTTAGTTATAATTTAATTAAGCTACAACAGCTAGAATACAAACAACCAATGCAATAATTGCAACTCCTTCAAGAAGGAATAAAGGAAGGTTTACAGTTCCTTTAATATCATTTGTAGCTTCTGGCTGTCTTGCAATAGCTTGAGCAGCTGAAGAAAATATATTTCCAATACCAATACCAGCGCCAATTACAGCAAAAGCAGCTCCAATTGCAGCAAGACCTTTATATGTATTGTCCGCTCCAAAAGCTGATGATACCATAACACAACAAACCATTAAGAACATTCTTCTATTACTCATTTACTTACTCCTTTGTTAATTTAATGAAAACTTCAATTTTAGTGGTCTGCATGAATTGCCATCCCAATAAATACTGCTGATAACAATGAAAAAACATACGCTTGCACTAAACAAACTATAAATTCTAGAAAATATATTGCTGTATTTAAAATAACAGATACAACACCAACTGATATACCAACTCCAATAGATGCTCCTGATTGATAAATTATCATAGGTATACCAAAAATCGCAACCATACCAATGTGACCTGCTGTCATATTAGCACCCAAACGCAAGATTAATGCTAATGGCTTGATAAACATTCCAGCTATTTCAATTGGAATTAAAATAATTAAAACAGGTGCAGGAACACCACCCGGAATCATATTTTTCCAATGTCCAATAAACCCATGCTTCATAGTTCCAGCTATAATTATTGAAAAAAATGTAATTACTGATAATGCAGCAGTTACTGTGAAATTGCCTGTTATTGTTGAGCTCCCGGAAACTGGGGCAAATTTATTTGAAGTGCCATCATAAACAGGAAGTATAGTTTGAATTTTTTCAAAAAAAGGAATTAACCCAATATAATTACTTATTAATATGAATGTAAAAAAAGTTGCAATAAGAGGTGTCCAGGTCCTGTAGCCCTTACTCCCTATGTTTGGTAATACTATATCAGTTTTAACAAACTCTAATAAAATTTCATATAGATGTGCTATACCTTTGGGCTTGGCATTTATATTTTTTCTATAGGCTCTAGTCGCGTACAAAGTTAAAGCTATAGTTATTGACGCAACAATCCAAAGCATCAATACATGTTTAGTAATAGATAAATCAACTCCAAACATATTAAGAGGAATCCATACATCATCCCTCCAGTTTGTAACGTGGTGCAATATTGTTCCACCGTCAAATTGTGCTGAATTAGCCATTAAAATCTTTCATATTAATTTTTTTTTGTATAACCACTGCTTCTAAAAAATGAAATACTATAAATATCATCAATGATGATAGTATGAATTTGGAGCTATTTGTTGGAGAAAAAAAACAAAAAAAATAGGTAATTGAAGATACTGCTAAAACTTTTTGAATAAAATATGTTATTTGAGCTTTAATAAATTGATTACTCTCGACTAATTTTTTATTATAAATGATATATAAATAGGTTAAAATAAAAATAATTAAAAGTATGAAGATTATAAAGTAAATCACGTGCTATCTATCATTTTCCAAATTTGATACAAAGATGCAGTTGCCCCAAATATGAGTCCGAATACTAGAAATATTGGATTTGAATCAAATCTATTATCAATTAAATCTCCTATCCATCCAAATAACGCCAAAGATCCCGCTATTTGAAATCCAATAGAAGACAACCTAAGCCAATTAGACTTTTGTCCCTTCATTAAGATTTGCAACCTTTGAATTTTGTAGTTTTTCTTCTGATTCGGAATTCATTTTACATAATCCATTAAATTTGGCACCTTCTTCAATTACAATGATGGATGCGAGTAAATCTCCACTTAAAGAAGCTGTAGAGGATAAACTTACTTTATTTTTAGCCTCTAGATTTCCCTCAATTTTTCCACTAATATCTGCAAATTTAGTAACTATCGATCCATTAACAGTAGAACCTTTCATTGTAGTGACAAGTCCATCGCAATTAATGCTACCTTCAACATGGCCATATATCAAAAGATCACCCTTGATATTTATATTGCCATTTATTTCCAAGTCAGGCCCTATAATAGAACTCATTGAATTACTGCTCTGTTGAAACATCTAATTCTCCATATTTTTTTATTACATTTCTAGGGTCTATAATAGTATCATTATGCCAAATTTCAAAGTGAAGATGTGGACCAGATTTAATTTCTCCTGTTTCTCCAAGCGTTGCTATATAATCTCCTTGTAATACAATATCACGCACATTAACTAAAAGTGAATCACAATGGCTATATACAGTAAAATAATTGAATGGATGAGAAATAATTATTGTATTGCCAGACTCTTGATTGTAGCCTGAGAAAACAACCATTCCATCTTGAGCAGACTTAATTAAATCACCCTTTTTAGATACAATGTCAACCCCATGATGTTTTTTATCTAAATCAATACCTTCAGTTGAATATCCTTCAACAGGAGCAATCATCATAGTAGATGGCCCATCATTTAAAACTAAATTCTTTATTTGTCGTATGTTGAAAGAATCAGAATAATTTGAAAATGATTGGTCAAAAATGATATCAACTACATTGGATTGGAATTCCTTCAAAGATTGATGCTGAATTATTTTTTTACTTGGAAAGAAATAGGATGAGAATCCATAATAGGAAAAACATAGTATAACTAAAAATAAAGCAGCAAAAAAAATCATAGAAACCTGAGATAATCTAATAGATTTATTTAAATGATTTGAATCGGATGCAATTAGGAGTGTATAATACTTTTTTATCAATGGATTATTTATTCAATAAATCTAAAATACGTTCTAAGTCATCTTTAGTATAAAATTCAAAAACTACCTTGCCTTTACCCTTGTTATTAGATGATATAGAGACCTTTGTACCAAACTTATGAATCAATTTACTCTCTAATTCATTAAGAAGTTGAGATTTTAATGATTTTCTGTTTGATTTAGACTTAGGCGCATTAGAATTAATTTTTGATATTATTTCTTCAGTGTTTCTTACACTTAACTTGTTTTTGATTATTCGATTAGCAATTGCTAGCATTTGAGTTTTGCTTTTTAAGCCCAATAAAGATACCGCATGCCCCATTGAGAGTTTATTATTTTTAATATCTTCTTTAATTGAACTAGGTAATTTTAATAATCTTAATGAATTAGCAATTAATGATCGACTCTTGCCAACTTTTTTGGAAATTTCTTTCTGAGATAAATTATATTTACTTTTTAAGCTTGCGTATGCCTCAGATTCTTCAATAGGATTCAAATCATCTCTCTGGATGTTTTCAATCAACGCAAACTCCATAATTTCTGATTCATCTTCAACAGATAAGATATAGGCAGGAATTGATTTTAAACCTATTGATTTTGATGCTCTATACCTTCGTTCTCCTGCGATAATTTCATAATTTCCGTTTTTCAATTCTCTAACTGCAATAGGCTGCAATATTCCTTTTTCTTTAATAGATAAAACTAATTCTTCCATTTTAGAGTCATTGAAATCTTTTCTAGGCTGATGTGGATTTGCTTGAATTTTATTTATTGGTATAGCATCATTTATATAATTACTATCTTTCTCCGTTGAATATTGGGAGATTAATGCCTCTAAGCCTTTTCCTAGGTTCGTTTTTTTACTCATTATTTTTAAGGAACTCCATTGCCAAATTCATATAATCATTTGCACCCATACTTGATGCATCATAAAGAAGAATCGGTTGGCCGTGACTCGGTGCTTCGCCCAACCTAACATTTCGATGAATTTTTGTTTTATAAACTTTATCTTTAAAGTATTCTTTTAATTCTTTGACAACTTCCTTAGATAAATTTAACCTATTGTCAAACATTGTAGCCAATATACCCTCAATTTTTAAATTTTTATTAAGTTTTTTCTGCACCAGTCTAATAGTATTTAGAAGTTGTGATAGTCCCTCAAGAGCATAATATTCACATTGTATAGGAATAATTAAAGAATTAGCTGCAGTTAAAACATTAATAGTAAGAAGTCCTAATGAAGGAGGACTATCAATAATAATATATTTATATTTCTTTTGAATTTCGTTACTTAATAATTGATCTTTAAGCATTCTTTCTCTCGTAAGCATACCAACTAATTCAACTTCAGCGCCAACTAATTGTGAACTTGCAGGGAGAATATCTAAATAATCTAAATTTGTCTTCAAAATACACTGGCTAATATCCTTTTTACCAATGACAACATCATAAACAGACTTTTTGTAAGACCCTATTTCGATTCCAAGGCCAGATGTGCAATTTGCCTGTGGGTCCATATCAACGACAAGAGTAGGAATTTCAGAAGCTGCAAAAAAAGCAGAAAGGTTAACAGCTGTAGTTGTTTTTCCTACCCCACCTTTCTGATTTATAATTGCTACAATTTTTGATTTATTTTTTTTAGCCATAAGAAGTTTTTATAATAGTAATTAATTTTATATATAAAAAATAATTAAAAAATAATCTTTTTTAGAGACTTTTATATATATATTTAAAGATAAAATCAATTTATTAAATCATACTGAGGATATTTCGATGGATATCAAATCAAAAATAAATAAAGTTACTTGTACTTTTCTTGACGAAGAGCTAGAAAATGAGTATAAAAAATCTGAATGGAATAGGGAGAAATCAAAAACTACATACATAATGATAGCTTTAACATTTTTAGCTATTATAGGACTAATTATTGAGTTTGGCACGCAAACTAGATGGGAATCTATGGGAATTGAATATTCACCAACAATCGCATTTATGGGCAACTGGTTAACTTTGTCACACTTTGTAAACATAAGCTTATATCTTTATGTTCTATTTGCAAACGATGAGTCTAAGTTCAAATATGCAGATAAAATTGCCTCCCTAACTCTATCAAATGTTTTTATTTTTGTTAGCCTAAGAGCTCTTTTCTCACCAGCTGAGAGATATTTACCTGAAAGTATGAGTCTTTATTTCTATCCAGTTTGGCCTCTGTTTACGGTAGTGCTAATATGCGCTGTTATGAAATTTAAATTTAATCATTTACTAATTATCATATGTTGTGTGTTTTTTCCTGCATTATATCCTTTTGTATTCAAAGGTGGAGCAGGGGTTGTCGATACGCTTGGATTCGTAATTTTTCCTGCTTTCTATTTGATATTTAATGTTTATCAAAGTCAGATTAAGTCACGAATATCATTTTACTATGAAAATTTACTAAGTAAAGGTCTGAGAAAATATTTTGGAGAAAGCCTAACAAATCAATTAATAAAAGATGAAGGCAAAATAAACGCAGAAACACGTTGGGTTACTATATCTTTTACAGACATTAATAAGTATTCAACAATTATTGAAAAAATGTCACCAGAAATCGCTGTTAAATTTCTTAATGAATACTTTACAAGAATGCATAAAGTTATAAAAAAATATAATGGAGTCATCCTTAACTATATAGGAGATAGCATTATGGTAATATATGGTGCTCCTGACAATATCAAAAATCATGAAATTTCAGCTCTTAAAGCTGCCATTGAAATGAAGTCAGAATTAAAAGAATTAAACGAGTCATGGAATAAAAACGAATTTTCAAGATACTGGAAAAATATTGGAATTGATGAAGTTACATGCAGAACAGGCTTGCATTGTGGAAATCTTATCATTGGTAATATGGGAAGTGATGACCTTTTACAGTACAGTGCAATTGGTGATGTTGTAAATATTGCAGCTAGATTAGAAACAGTTAATAAAGAATTTTCAACTGAAATTGCAATTAGCGAAGAAATTTATGCAACACTAACTGACGAATTTATAAATAAAGCAAAACTTGAAGGTGAAATTAATCTTAAAGGTAGAAGTCAAAAAACTAATGTTTACAGTATTAATTAGGTAGATGATTTTTAAAAATAATTATTAATTAATGTCAATGTTTAAAAATAAAAAACTAAAAGCAATTATGTTCACTGATATTGTTAATTTTACAAAATTATCTGCGACAGATGAAGAAAGTGCTTTAGATATTATAGACAAACAAAGGGAATTATTACAACCAATTGTCAATGAATATAAAGGTCAATGGCTTAAAGAAATTGGTGATGGAATTCTCATTAGCTTTGATAGTAGTATTGATGCAGTAAGGTGTTCAATAAAAATTCAAGAAATATTAAAAAATGTAGAAGAATTTAAATTACGCATTGGGATTCATCAGGGTGATATTTTTATAAAGGATGGTGATATATTTGGAGATGATGTTAATATTGCCTCCAGAGTTGAAGGTTTTGCTCCTGAGGGTGGAGTTTCAATTTCAGATAAAGTATATAGAGATATACAAGGTGTAAAAGATATTAATACTTCATTTATTGGTCATAAACCTTTGAAAGGTGTAAGTCAGGAAACTAAAGTGAGATGTATTACTTCTAATAATTTACCAAAACCATCTATAAGTATTTTTTCACGAATTATTCCTCCAGTATGCTTTGTTATAGGAATTTCTATATTAATTTTTTGGTTAATTTTCATAAATAGATACATAAATGGAACTATGTTTGTTATGCAACCACCAAGTGATATTGAATTCATGATAAATTGGTTTAATTCTTTTACTTTATTATTCTTATTGGGCTATTCTACACTATCTTATTCTAAAGGTATATCAGTCAAATCACAAAAAGCACTGTATTATTTCTCTATATTTTATGTATCTAATTGGGTTGTTGTTTTAAGTTATGTTATATCCATCGAAATATTTTATCCTAATTGGACTGGAACAGGTCCATTATGGGCAATTTTACAAATTATTATTATTCCAACATTAATATATTTATTATTCAAATTCATTTTTAAGAAATTATATTATTAACAAATAATTTTTATTAATCATTTTTAATATTAAGTTTGGTATTAAATGAAGGAATAAGGACAGAAGGTCCATTGTCCGCACCAATTGTTATATTTTGCCCTATTATAAAATCATACATTGAAGTTATACCAAATTATAAAATAATTTCTTTCTTTTTCCATTTAATTGGATTTAGATCTAAACCCAAAGTGCTTGAAGCGCATATATAGCCAACTGCACCAATAGAAAGAACATAATATCCAAAACCTGTTAATGAAAAATATGGAACAAAAATACCTTTAGAAAAATAATATTTTTGTCCATAGCCAACTCCACCCGTAATACCTAAACCACCAACTACAATATTAGATTCTTTATTATCTTTTTCTTTAATTCAACTTTTGCCAAAAAGTCCAAGATATCCGAGTTTATCATTTAGACCTATTAAATATTCTGTACTATTTGAAGGAAATAAAAAAGAACTACAAAATATAAAATATAATAATATTATTTTTATTTAATTCGTCATTAATAATTATTAAATAAATTTTTATAATTATCCTTTCTAACCAATGCTGATACAATTAAATTTATTAACTGTATCCTAAAAGGAAAATTAATTTAAATGTTTAGTAATTTCAAAAGTAGACTTGTATTAATATTTTTACTCATTGGTGTTGCCTGCTATTTTTTGAAACCAACTTATAATAAATACTTTGTTGGCTCTGAAAATACCGTAGCATTAAATTCATCTATTCAGCCTATTCCACCTGGTAATGGAATTCTATTTAAAAATAATCAACCAGTAAATATAGACTGTATAACCAATATTCAATTTTTCTCTAATAGCAGTCTAGATTCAATTGAAGCTCTACTTCTTAATAACTCAAAACAGTTAAGCTATCAATGGGGGCAGCTAGACTTAGATAGTCCCAATGCAATAAATTCCTTAACATGTGCAGATGATGTCGATGTGTGTGTTGGTATAGATAATTCAATAGTTTACTTTAATACTAAAAAGCAGATTGATGATATAGAGATAAAACATAATGGATGTATTCATAATATATCTGAAGGAATCATTGATAATTATAATTTCAATGCAGAGGTAAGTGAGAATATCATTGAAGAAGGTGCAATAAAATTAGGGCTTGACCTTCAAGGTGGGATGTACATACAGCTTGAGTTAGATGTTGCTCAATTAATTTTAAATAAATTAAATAGATCTGAAAACGATATGCGTCAATTAATTTATAATGTTGATCAAAACAATATTGATTTTTTTGAATCATTTCGTCAAGCATGTAGTGAACAAAACATAAGACTAACACAAAAATTTCCTCAGTATAAAGCACTTGATGATAATGAAGTGATTCAAAGATTAAAAGATGATAGAGATCAGGCACTAAATAGCGCTATAAAAGTTCTAAGAAATAGAATCGATGAATTTGGTGTTTCTGAGCCCATTATCCAACGATTTGGTGAAAATAGGATTGTAGTTGAGCTTGCGGGGGTACAAGATAAAGATAGAGCAAGAGAATTAATAAAACGTACAGCATCATTAGAACTTTCGTTAGTTTTAAGTACAGAGCGAGTCAATAATGCCATTGTTAAAATTGATAAATATTTATTATCAAATAAAATTGATGGAAATCTTTTTGCAAACTACTTTGAACCTGCTTTATTTGAATTATTTGGTGAACTTGGCGTATCAATCGGAAAAGAAGATGAATTTGAACGACTACTAGAAAAACTTGAAACATCTGCGGACATTAAATTAGATGGTCGATTTATTTTATCAAATGAATCTCAAGAGGGCCTATCATTTCCTAGTCCTGATAACGAATCAAATTCTATCACAATAGGTGCATATACTCCTGTATACTATGTTTCTAACACACCGGCTATTGTTGGGGGAATGGTTAAAGATCCAATGGCAAAGATTGCAGGGCCAGGGTCTGACAATTCGGGACAGTGGGTTATTAATCTTTCAATGAATAGAGAAGGTGCCCGAAAATGGAGTAGTTTTACAGGAAGGAATATTGGAAAAAGAGTTGCAATTGTTCTTGATAATAAAGTTTTTATGGCTCCTCAAATTAATTCAAAAATATCCGGTGGACAAACGCAAATTAGTGGATTAGAAAATGCCAATGAAGCCCAAGATATAGCAAATGTTTTAAGTGCTGGTGAACTTGACGCTCCTGTTAAAATAGTTGAAGAACGATCTGTGAGTCCATCACTTGGTAAGGACTCCATTGAGTCTGGAAGAAATGCATTAATGTATGCTTTTATATCAATATTAATTTTTATACTTTTTTACTACAGAGTTTCTGGATTGATTGCGAATATATCTCTCTTTCTTAATATAATTTTTATACTATCCTTACTATCTATTCTTGGAGCAACTCTTACCCTCCCAGGAATTGCAGGGTTGATACTAACAATTGGTATTGCTATAGATTCAAACGTCATAATATTTGAAAGAATTAAAGAGGAAATTGGATTTGGTAAAAATGCTATTTCCGCTGTGAGATCTGGATATAAAAGAGCATTTATTACAATCATGGATGCAAATATTACAACATTAATTGCAGCATTTGTTCTTGCAAATATTGGATCAGGCCCAATTAAAGGTTTTGCAATAACTTTGAGCATTGGAATTATGTGCTCTATGTTTACTGCAATTTTTATTACAAGAACTTTTTATATGATAATCCTTCAAAACAAAAAAAATGAACTTAGTATATAATGAACATAATAGATAAAAGTAATATAGATTTCATATCTAAATCAAAATTCACACTATTTATTTCACTGGGAATAATTATTATGGGAATTGGAGCTTTGATTTTTAGGGGCCCTAATCTTTCAATAGATTTTGTTGGGGGAACAATCATTCAGGTTTCTTCATCAGAACAATTAGAAATTAATATTATTAGAGACTTGCTAAACTCAACTATGCTGAAAAATTCTGAAATCACTGAAATTACTGGATTGAGTTCAAATCAACAGTTTAGGATTAAAACAAATATTAAAATTGAAGATACTACAGAAATAAGCAATATAATTATGAATACATTGAAAGATTTTAACCCTGAAATACGAGCGATTGAAAGCGTGGGGCCAAAAGTTGGGAAAGAGCTTCAATTTCAAGCAATTTATGCTATAGGTTTAGCCCTAATAATGCTTATGATATATATTGGATTTAGATTTGATCAGTTTTATGCAATGGGCAGTGTAGTTGCCGTTATTCATGATATTCTTATTACNCTTGGTATATTTTCNTTATTNAACCTTGAAATAAATTTATCNATAGTTGCTGCATTTTTAACTATAGTNGGCTATTCNTTGAATGATACAATTGTTATTTTTGATAGATTTCGAGAAAATTCACAAAAAGATTTAAAAATNTCNCTTANAGATTTGGCTAATTTATCATTAAANCAAACNCTATCAAGGACGATTATAACATCTCTNACTACNCTTATGGTTGTAACCATTTTATTCTTTGTNGGTGGAGAAGCAATTAAATATTTTGCATTTGCACTGATTATTGGAGTTATTGTTGGGACCTATTCTAGCATGTTCATTGCNAGTCCATTTTTATTATACTTTAAATCTAANATAAAAACAGAGGAGGAATAATCTTGGCTATTTCAGCAATTATTGGAGGNCANTGGGGTGATGAAGGAAAGGGNAANGTNGTTGACCTATTAAGTTCAAANGTTGATGTTGTTGCTCGATATCAAGGTGGTGCTAATGCTGGNCATACTGTATATAAAGANAATCAAAAAATTGTATTACATCAAATACCATCTGGAGTTATGAGATCTGACTGTAAATGTTTGCTTGGNAATGGAATGGTAATTGATCCCATAGAATTAGTTAAGGAGTTTGAAAATGTNAAATCTAAGGGNCTTACTATAGATAATATNTTNATTTCAATGAATGCTCATATAACCTCACCAATACATAAATTGATTGATATTAACTCAGAAAATAAATCTAAAAATAAAATTGGTACTACAGGGAAAGGTATTGGGCCNACTTATGTTGACAAATATAATAGAAAAGGAATTCGTNCATGTGATTTATTAGATTCGGANAATTTAAAATCAAAGATTGAAGTTCAANTCAATCGGGCATTAAACTCACAACAAATTTCTAGTAATGATTTAAAGNGNATCAAAGATGAACTTGATAATTTNTTCAATGCATGCAGTNTAATCGCTCCTCATATTACTGATATTATACCTATGGTTCATGGAACNGATAATCTNCTCGTTGAAGGTGCNCAAGGTACTTTANTAGATATTGATCATGGCACATATCCATTTGTAACATCTTCTAACCCTTCNTCTGGTGGAATCACTACGGGCNTAGGATTGCCTCTAAACAAAATAGATCGATTNATNGGAATTTTTAAAGCTTATACAACTAGAGTTGGNAATGGACCATTNCCAACTGAACTATTTGATCAAGATGGTGAAAAANTACAAAATATTGGGAAAGAATTTGGTGCAACTACTGGACGTCCAAGGAGNTGTGGNTGGTTTGATGCTCCNTTAGCAAACTATAGNNTTATGATAAATGGATTTAATGAAATCACAATGACTAANCTTGATATTTTAGANGAATTTGATGNAATAAANGTGTGNACAGAATATGAATGCAATGGNAAAAGATCAAAAAACTTATCANCATTCATAAATCAGTTTGAAGATATTAANCCAATTTATACAAAAGTACCAGGNTGGAAATGTTCNACNGTAGGGATTGATTCATTTAATAATCTTCCTAAAAAAGCACAAGAATANATTCANTANATTGAACAGATCTTNTCAATACCAATTAAACACATTTCTACTGGTCCTAAGCGAAATGATATGATAATTAGATAATAAATTAAGTGATTTTTAATTTTANGATAACTAAATTAATTTTTTAAAATGTTGGAGTTCTCTATGAAGCAATTNGTTNTATTTTTATTNGTATGTTTTTCTTTNAATNCTCTTAATGCAGATCCATATAAACCACTTCCTCTNGATTTTTTAGATNAAACAAAAANTAAAAAGGAAAATAAAAAGCCTTCAAAGCCAAAATCAAAAAAAAATAATCAAAAAAAATATAATGATNTAATNGTAGANATGGANTCNATANAAGGTTTTTTTGATTTTTATATGGATAATAANAAAGTATATATATCAATCAAACCAGAGCAATTAAATNAAGAATTTTTAATGGGCTACACTCGTCAAGCTGGTGATGGATATCAATTTGATGGTGGNTCAATGATGGGTGAAGGTGTCTACTTTTTTAATAAANTTGGAGACATAATTCAATTAGTTGAAAAAAANACAAAGTTTCGGGCAGATGAATCNCGNGCTATTTATAAATCTGTAGAAAATCACATTCCTAATTCTATTATTGCATCNTCTAAAATNCTATGTAAGCCAAATGAGGAAACTCAAGCTATATTAATTGATGCNAATAAATTATTTATGTATGANTTNGGAAATGTNTCGCGAAGAACAAATAATAAATACAGNTTCGATAAAGAAAATAGTTATTATAATTATATAAAATCTTTTCCNTTCAACTCTGAAATAGATGTATATCTNCATTACAAAAGTAAAAATCCNGATAGAAGGTTTACACTGGCTTCTAGCAAAAGTATGATGCATCGATATCATATTAGTATATCAGNTNTAAGATCCTCAGATTTTTCTTCNAGGCCTGAAGANGATAGGGTTGGGTACTTTACAACAATGTACCAAGATTATTCNAAAACATTNAAGGAAGATCCNTATGTTAGATACATAAATAGATGGGATTTAAGAAAACAAAACCCAAATGAAAAGCTTTCAAANCCTGTTAANCCTATTGTTTTTTGGTTNGANAATACNATTCCNAGAGAATTTAGAGATGCTGTNAAAAGAGGAATATTNGGTTGGAATAAAGCTTTTGAAAAAATTGGCTTCATTGATGCTATAGAAGTAANACAAATGCCAGATGATGCTACTTGGGATCCNGCCGATGTGAGATATAATACAATAAGATGGATTGTTCAACCTGAATCNGCATATGCGGTTGGACCATCAAGNGCAAACCCTTANACTGGTGAATTATATGATGCAGACATTAGGATTAGTAANGATTATGTTCGATTTTATTTTGANGATTATAAAAATTTNATTGATCCTCTNTTAATNAATAANACACCAGAANAAATATGGATGGANCANGATCATNTTCATGAGCATAGCCATGAACATGATCATGAACATGATTCTGCTACATGNAATTATGGTGAATACCTAAAACATAAAATGTCTTTCACNTGGAATTATTTAGTTACAAANAATTTAATTNATGATTCNAACGAAGAAATGATGAAATTTATTNAGGATGGTATTGTTGATCTNCTTCTTCATGAAGTGGGTCATACATTAGGATTGCGTCATAATTTTAAGGCAAGTTCAGTATTTACAATTGAGGAGCTAAGTAATCCAACCTTTACAGATATTTATGGAGTTACAGGTTCTGTTATGGATTATAATGCAACTAATTTACTCGATGGTGGNAATAATTATTTCCAAACTAAACCAGGCCCTTACGATTACTGGGCTATTGAATATGGGTATGCNGANCAANCACAAGGATCGAACAAAACNAATAATGANTGGCTTGAATCAATAGCATCTAGATCTACTGAGCCGTGGTTAGCATATTCGACNGATGAAGATACATATTCTACTAGCATAGATCCACTAACCAATAGAAGNGATATGGCCTCAGATCCAATAANATTTTATGATTATCAATTAAATCTTGCAANNCAGTATTGGTCTAATATGTCNAAAAATTTTGAAAAAGAGGGCGAACGATATCCAAAAATGAGGTCTGTTTTTTATCAAGCNTTATATGAATATTATGGGGCATCAAGAAATCTAACTAAATTTATCGGNGGAGTTTACCATAGTAGGCACCATATTGGTCAAAANAANAANACACTTCCACTTACAGTTGTTGATGCAGATGATCAAAGAAGNGCATTNAATTTTTTAATAGATAATATATTGGATAGNGATGCATTTTATTTTTCACCNTCATTTTTAAATAAGTTAGCACCTGAAAGATATGATGACTTTACCGATCAACTATGGAGAATGCAAAGGCTAGATTTNCCNATACATAACATTATAAGNAANCTTCAAAGNTCAACNCTAATTAGAATTCATGATCCAAAAATNATTCATCGNGTCCATGATAATGTTTTAAAAGTAANNAAGAAAAAAGGGAAGTTTACATTATTTGAAATGTTTAACACAATATCAGATGAATTGTGGTCAGAATTAAATAAAATTGATGAAATAAATAGNTTTAGAAGAGAAACACAAAGCTTTTATATTGATTTACTATCAAATATTTATTTTGATGAAAATAATTTATTTCCGAAAGATACTAAGTCAATTTCATTCTCCATGCTTAGGAAAATAAGATCTAATATTTCAGAAGCATTGCCTTATTATGTATTTGAAGATGAAACAACATCAGCCCATCTGAGATTAATGATAAATAAAATTGATTCTGTGTTAGATGCACAAATGATGGTAAGATAACTATGAGTACAAAAAAACCTACGTATAGCAACTATCTNCAATTAGAGAAAATATTGGATGCACAAAAACGTAGATCTGANATATTAGATAAGCCTATACATGATGAAATGCTGTTTATTGTAATTCATCAAATTTACGAGCTTTGGTTTAAACAGATAATTCACGAGATAGATTCTATTATATTTTATTTTAATAATCCTAAAATAGATGAAACTAATATTAATACTGTTGTGAATCGCTTAAATCGAATTCATGATATTCAAAAAATTGCAATTTCTCAAATAGATATATTGAAATCNATGACTCCAATGGATTTTCTTGAGTTTAGAGATTTACTTAATCCAGCTTCNGGGTTTCAAAGTATGCAATTTAGAGTTATAGAAAATGCTCTGGGTCTCAAAAATGATGACAGAATTAAATTTAGTAAACAAAAATATACAGCTTATCTATCTGAATCTGAAGCTGTATTAGCTGAGAAGTATGAAGATAGTAAAAGTATCTTTGATTTAGTAGAATCATGGTTAGAGCGAACTCCNTTTATAGAATCTGAAGAATTCAACTTTTGGCAATCATATAAACAATCTATAAAAAATATGTTAGATAGTGATATAGAAATCATAAATCAAAATTCAAATCTTGATGATACTGCAAAAGCTGAACAAATTGAAAATTATAAAAATATTTATCAAAATTATGATTCCCTATTTGATAATAGTCAGTATGAAAAATTTCTCAAAAGTGGTGCTAAGAGATTATCACAAAAGGCATCTCTAGCAGCTTTATTTATAATGCTTTATAGGGATGAACCAATTCTTCAGGCTCCGTTTAAGTTATTAACTAAGCTAATTGATATTGATCAATCATTAAATGCCTGGCGATATGGACATGCGCTACTTGCTCAAAGAATGATTGGAACAAAAATTGGATCTGGGGGATCATCAGGATCAAAATATCTAAAACGCACATTAGAAAAACATAGTATTTTTGATGATTATGTAAACCTTTCTACATATCTTATTCCGAAGTCAGCACTACCAGTGCTACCTGAAACTCTAAAAGAAAAATTAGGATACTACTTTATAAATGAATAATAAACATGCATTAGTATGTGGAAGCTCAAAAGGAATAGGTGCTTCAACTGCTATAGAACTATCAAAATTAGGTGCAACTATTACTCTTTTGGCAAGAGATAAAGATTCTCTAGCCAATGTTTTAGATTCTTTAGATACATCAAAAAAGCAAAATCATAATTTTATAATTGCAGATTTTGATGATCCTTTTAAACTTAAAGATACAATTGATCAACATATTGCAAATAACCCTACAATTCATATCTTAATCAATAACTCAGGTGGACCAAAACCTGGACCAATTGTTGATGCAAATGTAGAAGACTTTATTTCAGCATTCAATAGGCACCTTATATGTAATCATATTTTAGTGCAAGCTGTGGTCCCAAAAATGAAAGAAGCTAGATTTGGAAGAATTATAAATATTACATCAACTTCAGTTAAGCAGCCTATTAAAGGNTTGGGTATTTCAAATACNATAAGGGGAGCAGTTGCAAACTGGGCTAAAACNCTTTCATTTGAATTNGGAGAATTTGGAATTACAGTAAATAATATTCTTCCNGGATATACAGATACTCAAAGATTAAAAGAAATTTTTCTAAACAAATCTAAAAAAAGTAATTATGANATNGAAAGNATANTCTCNGANGCTCATTCTCAAATACCNCTTGGAAGATTTGCTGANCCAAAAGAAACNGCAAANGCTATTTGTTTTNTNGCATCAGAAGATGCATCCTANATTAATGGAATTAATTTACCTGTTGATGGTGGAAGANTATCAACATTATAAATGATAAATATCNAAAATTACATTAATGGAAAATTATCTNATCCATTAGATNANCAATTTATANATGTATGGAATCCNTCAAATGGNNAAAAATTTGCTNGTTGCCCAAACTCTAATAGNAANGATTTAGAGTTAGCAATTCAATCTGCTCAAAATGNATTTCCANANTGGTCANNCCTAAATCAAAATCAACGNAGTGATTANTTNCTATCTATTGCAAATGAGATNAAAANTAATATTGAAGAGTTTGCTGATGCAGAAAGTAGAGATAATGGTAAACCTCTAACTTTATCTAAAACATTAGATATACCTAGATCGATTAAAAATTTAGAGTTTTTTGCAAATNTTNCTAAAGANTATNAAAGTGAAACTTTTTATCAANATGATNTTGTAAGTCATATTATAAAACAACCATTGGGGATAGTNGGNACNATTTCNCCATGGAATTTACCACTTTANTTATTTNCATGGAAAATTGCTCCAGCATTAGTTACAGGNAATTGNGTAATAGCAAAACCATCNGAACTTACTCCATATACAGCNTACTTACTNTCTAAGGTCTGNATNAAANTAAATCTTCCTNATGGAGTTTTAAATATACTNCATGGTGAAGGNTCATCAATCGGAAGAGAAATAGTTAAANATAAATNTATTAAAGCAATTTCATTTACAGGTGGNACTGAAACAGGNAAGGAAATTGGTATTGAAGCATCAAAAAATTTAAAAAAAATAAATTTAGANATGGGTGGTAANAACCCTGTAATCATNTTCGATGATTGTGATTANAATAAAATGATGGATAGNTTNGTACGCTCATCATTTTTAAATCAAGGACAAATATGCNTGGCTGGATCACGTATATNTNTACAAGAAAAAATATATGATAAATTTAAAAATGANTTTATANNCAAAGTNAACNCACTTAATACTGGAGATCCATTTGATTCAAANTCAGATCAAGGAGCTATTGTTTCATTAAATCACTTAGATAAAATTTCNAAGTATGTAGANTATGCAAANAAAGATGGAGGNGNAATTTTAACAGGAGGTNAAATTGTAAAAATTGATGGTGATTGCTNNAATGGTTGGTTTTATAAACCAACAGTNATTGAAGGTTTACCTCAANACTCTAGAGTAAATCAAGATGAAATTTTTGGTCCAGTTGTAACTATTACAAANTTTNNTGANGATGATGAGGCTATNNAAATGGCAAATAATACTCAATATGGNCTGGCCTCAATTCTATGGACTNAAAATATAAATAAAGCACATAAGCTTGCAGAATTAGTAGAATCTGGCTTAGTTTGGGTTAATTGTTGGTTAGAAAGAGACTTNAGAACTCCATTTGGGGGAATTAAAAAATCTGGTTTTGGTAAAGAGGGCGGTAAATATGCNCTTGATTTCTTTACTGAAACTAAAAATATATGNACTAAATACTATGATAAATAAGTTAAAAACAAATAANGCNCCTAAGCCTGTAGGTAANTANCCTCATGCAGTAGAAGTNAATGGTACNCTTTATCTNTCAGGAATTGGTCCTAGNNATANTGAAGATAATTCAATNCCTGGTAACCAATATGATCAAAATAAAAATCTNATTGACTATGATATTGAACANCAAACACANGCTGTTTTCAAAAATATTAAATCAATTTTANAAGCATCAAATTCATCATGGGANCAGTTAATTGATATAACTGTTTATTTAACAAATATGAAAAAAGACTTTAACCAGTTTAATGCAATATATAATTTATATTTTCCTGATAGTCATGCAACAAGAACNACNGTNGAAGTAAATGCCNTACCAACAGANATTGCTGTTGAACTTAAATGTATAGCNTTGANTAAAAAATGATAATACCTCCAATAAATTTNAANAAGTGGATTNATGANAANAGAGAGNTNTTAAAACCNCCNGTNTGNAATAAAGTTGTNTATGAAGATACNGAATTTATTATAATGGTTGTTGGNGGNCCNAATACNCGNAAAGATTATCATGTTGATGANGGNGAAGANTTTTTCTANCAACTTGAAGGTAAAATGACATTAAGAATTATNGAAGATAGTAAACCTAAAGATATCCACATAAATGAAGGAGAAATATTTCTATTACCCTCAAAAGTTCCTCATTCCCCTCAAAGATATGAAAATAGTGTTGGTTTAGTAATTGAACGAAAAAGAACAAAAGATGAATTAGATGGTTTCCAATGGTATTGTGATAAGTGTGGTAATTTATTATATGAAAAGTTTTTTCCTCTAACAGATATTGAAAAAGACCTACCTATTGTTTTTAATGAGTTTTGGAGCAATAAAAAATATAGAACCTGTAAAAGATGTGGAGATTTTTTAGAAAAATAATAATATGCTAAAAATAGATATACATACACATATTATACCAGATAAATTACCTGATTTTTCTAAAAAATTTGGATATGAAGGATTCGTTAAATTAGAAAAACAGAATGAAACAGAAGCAGACATGATGCTCTTTAATGAAAATTTTAGAACCATCCAATGTAACTGTTGGGACCCTTCTGTGAGAGTTAAAGATATGACAAATTCATCAATGGATGTTCAAGTAATATCACCAATTCCTATTATGTTTTCATATTGGGCTGATCCTGAAGATGCTCTAATTCAATCTCAAATAATTAATGATTTTATCGCAGATGTATGCACAAAATATCCAAAAAAATTTATTGGATTGGGCACAATACCCATGCAATCATCGAAACATGCAATAAAAGAACTCGAAAGATGTAAAAATGATTTAGGTTTACATGGAATTGAAATAGGTTCTAATGTCAATGATCATAATCTTAATGAAGAACAATTCCATGATATCTTTGAAGCATGTGAAGATCTATCTTTATCATTATTCATCCATCCATGGCAAATGATGGGAATGTCAAAGATGAAACAATTTTGGTTACCTTGGCTTGTAGGAATGCCAGCAGAGACAACAAGGGCAATTTGCTCAATGATTTTTGGAGGAGTTTTTGATCAATTCCCTAAATTGAGAGTTGCATTTGCTCACGGAGGTGGAAGTTTTCCTTATACTATAGGAAGAATAGAACAAGGATTTATCCAAAGGCCTGATTTGTGCGCAGTAGAACATTCAAATAATCCAGCTTCATATTTAGATAAATTTTATGTTGACTCTCTTGTTCATAGTCAAGATTCACTTGATTATTTAATTAAAACAATGGGTGTAAATCAAATTGCTCTTGGAACTGACTATCCATTTCCTTTAGGAGAAAATGTACCAGGAGAAATTATTCAAAATTCAGAGTCTTTATCTAATGATATGAAAGAAAGACTTTATAATGGAACTGCTCTTGAATGGCTAGATTTAGATAAAAAATTATTTATATAAATATGCAATTTGAATCTACACTAAAGTACGCAGAATATTTAGATAATCAAGATCCACTTCATTCATTAAAAAATAAATTTTATTTCCCATCTTCTAATCCAATTTATTTTTGTGGACATTCACTGGGCTTACAACCAAAACAAACCTATGATTATGTTAAGGATGAACTAAATGCATGGGAAGAATTAGGAGTTGAAGGTCATCTAAATGGGCAAAGTCCTTGGCTTGATTATCATTCATATCTTGCTAAAAATATGTCAAAAATTGTTGGAGCTAATACGTCTGAAGTTGTTGTAATGAACTCTTTGACTACTAATCTACACTTATTAATGATATCATTTTTTAAACCAAGTAAACAAAAGTTTAAAATACTTATAGATACACCTTCGTTCCCTTCAGATAAATATGCTGTGCAATCTCAGCTAAAACTTCATGGACTAAACCCATTAGAAGATTTAATTGAAATTTCTACCTTCCAAGATAATAAATGTATTTCAAATAAGGATATGCTAAATCAAATCGAAACTAATTTGGATAATGTAGCCATGATGTTAATTAGTGG
>PCDA01000002.1 GCA_002591605.1 Fidelibacterota bacterium | reverse complement strand
AATTCTAAAGCATAATCTAATTTGAAAATTGATTTATTAAAAGATTCAAATTCTAATCCTAATCCAACTGAAGGCTGAATTAGTAATTCTTTTTTCTCATTATTAATTATTGCCCAGTTAACTTGTTTGACACCCAATCTTATAAAAACTGGGTTTTTATAATTAAACTTATATTCACTACCTCCACTTAATCTACTTGAAAGAAAATCTTTATCAAGATCAATCATTTCATGTTGGAAAGTTACGAGAATTGATTCAGATGGAAAATATGATATGCCTGAAATTATTCGCATAGGAATTATATTTTTATTCTCACCCCATTTATAATGACCAGAAAAATTATCTATCTTTATACCTATGTCTAGATTTTCAGTTATTGAGCTTAATATTCCCAAATCTAGCGATATCCCATCAGAGGAGATTTTATCATTGCCTGATAAATTATATCTTTGAAATAGCATTTTAGCATTCATACCAATAGAAAAATATTGGCTAAAATTAATCCCAAATGACATCATTGCATAAGAATCATGAAAGCTGATTTGCTCCAAAAACTCTTCATTTTGATTAATAGATAAAATATTTGACGTACCAAGATGAATAAAAGAAAGACTAGCTCCAGCATTAGGTGGTAGATTTCTTCCAATGCTAAATGCTTGCATATTAATCTTGTTGGGAAGAAAAAATAATGAGCTGCCAATGGTCAACTCTTTTTTCATTGCAATCATAGCTGGATTAGAAAATGCTGTAAACCCATCTTCGTAAGAAGCAATTGTTGCGCCCGATAAGGCTATATCCCTTGCGCTAACACCATGTCGTAAGATTGAGCCCGGATATCCTCCTGCATAATCCGCTAAGAGGAAACTACTCATTAATAATATTAAAAAATTAATCGCAACTAATCTCATTCTGAATTTACCACTAAAATATTAAATAAATAACTATCCCCATTACTGTGATTATATTTAGCAATATAAAGCCCATTTGTAACTCTATCACCAAAATCATTAGTCCCATCCCATCTAGTTATTCCTGATGAATATATTTTAGCTACTCTATCCATTGCCAAATCATAAATAACAATATATCCATCTAAATTTTCCTCTAGATTATTAAATACAAATGTTAATTGATTAGTTGCTTCAAAATCTAATGGGTTTGGGTATGCATAAAATAAATTATCTTGAATGTTACCCATAACAGATTCGCAGTCAAAATCAAGACCATCATATTCACATATTCCTTGAGCTGTTCCAATGAATAGACTACTAAAATCTTCTAATAACTCTGCATCAAAAACTGATTGAGTAGAGATCTGGTCTGGTAGAAAAAAGGTATCCCATAAATTCTCAGCTTGATAGTTTGATGATATAAAAAGACCTTGATTTGACGAGACATAAATATTTTCAGAACTAGAAGATATATTATATGTCAATAAATTTCTATTTAAAAGTTCATTTGGAGTGTGCCATGTTACCCCCCCATCATCAGTATAGCTTGGAGGGCCTCCATAAATTAAATGAGACCCTGAATATTGTCGATCCCAAGTTATTGCCCATATTCTATTAGTAACTCCATCATCTAGAATTTGATTTTCAAATCCTATTATCCAATCATCATAAAATCCATAATCTTCTGCTGTAAAATGAGTCCAATCAATACAAGATTCTGAATTGACAATACCCTTATTTATACCATTGGCAGTTCCAACCCAAAGAGTATCTTCTACTGTAAATACAGAAAATACTTTATGATTATCAAACTCATATCCGCAATTACTAGTAGAAACAGTATTTCCAATCGGATTTATTTGATAATCGGAGATATTAATAGAATTACAATTTAAATTATCTTGATTATCCATTGGTAGTGGAACTAATTCCCATTTAGGGTTTTCTAATTCATAATTAAATCGTCTCAATGATCCTGCCCAACTAGCTGCATAAATATATTCACCATGAATACTCAAACCATAAGAGACGTTTTGTATCTCAGTAGTAACAGAAAAAATTAATATAGAGTCTTGCTCACCCCATGAGATATAATCATACATTGAGCATCGGCCATCATTACCATCACAATCTTCACAATTAAATTCACATTCACTTTTATCATTATACAATGAGTTCTCATTAAATGGTCCCCATAAACATGACCATTTATTTTCATAAGTTGTAAAATCTTGGTGACTACTATCTATTGGCTGAGGAATATACCTCCAAGATTCTCCTGCATCAACTGAGTATGAGATACCCATTCCCTTAGATTGACTTCCTACTGAAGTATCAACGCTTTGAACCCCAGAAAATGCAATGACGTTATCTTTTATGGTCAGTGCCGGATTACCTCCTTCTACAAGGTTTGAACCTAAAAAATGTCCATATCTTAATATTCCTGATTGGTCATAATATCCTAAATTCAATCCTGTATCAGTGCCTATTATTAAAGTAGAATCTCTTAAAATTTCTATATCATATGCAGCATTACTTGATAAGCCACTAGAAATCTCCCTCAAATTTGAAGAACTATTAAATTCTATTGAATACGGAACTTGAAGGTATGCCAATGAATAAAATATTAATAAAATAAATATTTTCATGGTTCGACCGGCTCAATTTGAAGATGAATTTCATCTGATAAATCACTTAATCCAATTGAATCAGTAACTTGAAACTGAAAATTAACATTACCAAATCCACCGCAATATGGATAATTAGAAGGTTTAAAAGATTGATATGTATAAAATAGAAAGTCTTCAGAATCCACCAAAGAACAATAAGTTGAGTTCTGGCATTCATCAAATACTAATTCTTCGCAAACTTTCCCCAAATCTAAATCATAACCGCCATAGCATGAACTATTAATTAATTTAAAATCAGGAGATGTTATCATTTGTATATCATTTATCTCTTCATAATCACAAGTAAAGTTATCAAGAGGTGTACCTAGAAAAAAATCTTCCCTTTTTATATAGTAAATGACCTCATCAATATCATTAACCCCATTCAACTCTTCTATCCATACATTAATTCTTAGAAAAGTTGTATCATTTTCAGATAAATAATGAACAGAATCCATCTGTACAGACTTTATTAAAGGATGATAATTAAAATCTGCATCCTCAATTAGAATATTTTTGGTACAGGATAAAATAAATATTATTAATATATAAAATAGTAATCTCATATTTTCTTGCAATCTATTAAAAGCCATTCATTCTTAGATTTAAAGTTTTCAATTTTAAAATTATTTTTTATAAGTAATTTTTCTATTTCATCTTTATCTTCAATGAGTAATCCAGAAAAAATAAATCTGGCATTAGTATTTTCAATATTATTGATCATTTTTTTTATAATATTTTTTTCAATATTTGCCAATATTAAATCATAACTAAAATCATTCCAATCTAATACATCNCTCCAAAAAATTTCTATATCTTTTGAACANCTATTTAANTCAGTATTAAAATAAAAATCATCCNTACATTCTATNTCAAATTCTACAGCCTTAATNTCTTTATATTTTAATTTTGANCCNACNATNCTCAAAATTCCNCTTCCNGNGCCAAGATCTANNANTGAAAATTCATTATNACTATAATCAATTAATGATTCAACCATTANACTNGTAGTTTCATGATGCCCTGTNCCAAATGACATTCCTGGTCTTATATATATATTTGAATCATTAATATTATCTTTGAAGTGCCAATCTGGTAAAATATTTATTTGATTATTAATTGTAACTGGAGTAAAATTTTCTTTCCACATTAAATGCCAATCTTCATTATCAATTTTTTCCCATGTTAAATTTATATCATTAGGTAATTCTAAATTATTTATAATATTAATTACCTTGCTTCGAGATTCTATAGATAAATAGATTTTNGTGAGATTCCCTTCTATAAAACTACCTAAACAATAATTTTCAATTTTTGAAAAAAGAATCTCAGCTTCATCTAAATTACCTTCAATATTTAAAACTTCCCAAAAATCATCCATTACTATTTATCCTCATTATGAATTAAGGTTGCAATCACAGTTCCAACAGCCTCTAAACTTTTTGCAGAACATTTATCAGGGGTATCTTCAATAGTATGCCAATAATTTTTTGACGAGTTAGGATATTGAAAATCTATAATATCAATTGAAGGTATTCCAGTATTTTTAAACAATACATAGTGGTCATCAATAATTGATTGACCTAAAACATATTTAAACTGATTATAACCTAAATCATTAGCCAAATTCCAAACTTTTCTAACTATATTAGGAGCATATCTATAGGAAAAACCTTCGATTAGAAACTCCTGATCTTTATCTGCAATCATGTCAAGGCAAACAGCATATCGAGGGTATGGTTTTTTTAAATGCTTAGAAAATGATTTAGTCCCCAATCCCCAACTATCTGGGTCACCATAAGTCCCCATATCTTCTGCATCTAAAAATAAAAGATCTACTCCAATATTTATTGGTGGATTAATAGATAGCATCTCAGCTAAAGTCATTAAAACTGATACTCCACTAGCTCCATCATTTGCACCTAATACAGGCCTTTTTCTAAAATCAATATTTTCATCTTTATCTGCGAATTCTCTGGTATCCCAATGAGCTAAAAACATAATTCTATTTGATGCTCTTGGGTTAAATCTTGCAAGCATATTAGTAATTTGAACTTTCTTGTTGCTTATTGGAGAGAATATTGTATCTTGATAAACTATATTCATATCAACTAATCTATCTAAAAATACTTTCAGAGAATCTGCAAATTGTTGATGTCCTTTACTTCCAGGATATCTAGGCCCAAAGCTACATTGATAATCAATTAAATCTTTTGCTCTTTGCCCATCAAAATAAACGGCTTCTTGACAAAATAAAAGATTAATAAATAAAATGATAATATATTGCAATACCTAGCCCCTAATCTGAATGGTTAAATTAAATCCGAAGTCTCTTTCAACTCTCTCACCTGTATTGATATCATCTGATAATATATATTTAAAGAAAATATTTCCACTTACCCATTGTGAAAATTGATAGCTCATTTTTGGAGTCAAACTAAACTTGCTAGAACTATCATCGAGAGTCAATTCTGATATCTTATCGACTTGTTGATAGCCAACTAATTTTCTAGAAAAATCAAAATCAGTACTAAATGAAAAACTAACTGTATTTTTTAAGTCTAAATCTCTAAGAAAAGGAACGGGAATATACATCCCAGCAGTTCGACTATACTCAATCTTTCCCCATAACTGAGTATTAATGTCATGTTCAACTGAGCTACCTTCAGAAAAAATATCAAGATTATATTTTGATCCAACTTCAAAATCAATTGGATTTTTTCCTTTTGATCTGGCCGTTAATTTAATGAGTGGAGAAAAAAGCAGTGAATAGTCAGTTTTCAATAATTGATTATCTTGATATGACATGCTTCTTTGGCCCTTAGCGTTATGCGAAAACTTAAATGATTTAAATTTTTCTTTTATAAATTCAATCTTTTCTAACCCTGACCATGTTAATCCCCATGATGGTAAAAACAACCCATTTTCACCATATACTTCCCAAGGGAATGGATAATAACTAATTGAACTATTTGAAGAAGGGATCCCNGTTGATTGAGAACTATTAGTATTATCAGATTTAAATTCTAATCCTGTCAATGAAATAGATGGGATAACACTGATACTTGAGATCTTTATTTTAAATGTTTCACTATAGGAATGAGAAAATGAACCTAATTTTCCATCTTGATTACTATATAAAATTGAACTTGGTGTATCACTTATTCCTAAACGAAAGTTATAATCAATAAACTGGTCAGCTAAAATATTAGCATGATTGTGCGTTTCAGATAAATTGAAATCAAATTGTACTTTTGAAAACTTGCTCATGAATCCATGAACAGAGTTAAAAACAGATTTAGCTATCGGATTTTCAATATTCTTAAAAATTGGATCTCTTTGTTTATTTTTAGATGAACTAGACCTCCTACCTCTTCTACTAGATGATTTTTTCTTGCTACTACTATTATCAGGCTTATAAAATATCTCAACTATGTCTTTAGGAGTGATATCAAAACGAGTATCAAAATTTGAGGTGTTTTTAATTGTACTTGTTTGGACCTCATCACTAGGATTTCCTAGAGTCCATGTATAACCTGGCTGATATTTAAACTGTGGCTTTATCCAATAAAATAACTCAGGTATATAAGTAGCTGAGAAGTTTTGAGATACATTCTCTATTAAGCCAGGATTTAATTCTAATAATAAATCTTCTCTANCTAAATCATTAACTTCCAGTTCATGATAAAGGTCGCTACCAACATTTATACTATAATTAGTCTGTAAATTATCAAAGACCTTATGATTAATTGTTAGCTTTCTATTTAAATCTAAACTATTAGTTTCAGTTGAATCTAATCCCTGTCTCATAATTTTAAGTTGATTATTTTCTGAAACATCCATCATTGCTGAAAATTTACTTGGGGTATAATATATTTTTGTATCCTTTATTTTCTCAATAATAGGCTTTGTGAGATATTTAACTANAGGTGTATTTGTAAATATATTATAAATGAATGATGAACTTTTAAATGGTGCTAGAAAATTATCATTTGAAAAATCATAAGTATAATCTATTCCAAAATCCTGGTTTTTTGAAATATCACTTAAAACAGTAACTGATGAGTTTTCTCTATTTATAATAGAATAGTTTAAATTAATCTTATCAACTGAATTTTTAATAATCCAATTTTTTGAACGTGTACTCTTTCTAAATGACGTACTAAAGCTTGTAGTTTTATTTAAACTCTTAATTTCATCTGGGGCATTTTCAAATGAACCTGTTAAAACATCTGGCTGATATGGATAATATTTTGGAGTGCTATTTTGAGTTGAAAAATTAAAATTTAACGGAATTGACAAACCCCAATCAGAAGGAAGAAACTTATCAGCTTTGAATGAAGAATTTATAGAAAATGTTTCAGAGGTACTACCTTCTCCCAGCCTTTCTTGTAATCTATGAAAATCAGCTTCTTCAAATTTATATTGAGATTCTATAGAAGCTAAATCTGAGAAATTAACTTTTCCTGATAATCTGTAGGCCTGACCTTTATCTTTTTTAACACCAGTAAACCTTAGTTCATTTAAAAATACCTGACCATAAATTTCACTATTAGTTTCATTGGCAACCCCAACCATTATCTGCTCAATTCTGTTGATTGCTGGTTCACCTTTTATTAAAAATTCAGAACAATTGCCACATAAATCAGATAAATTATCTGTCCATGTGTATAAATCTAAATCTTCATTATAATTTTCTGGCGGAGAATTATATATACCATCTTGATTAGAATCNTCAAAAATTTCGCCAAAATCATATCTTTGATTATTTTCTAACCCATCTTGATTCATTTCACTTAAATCATCTCCGTTTGGATCAAAAATACTTTGATAAATACTCCAACCATCTGANCCCGGTCCACAAATAGTAGTAAGAGTATCTAAATCATTAGGGAAAAACTCACTATTATAATCAAATACACCAGAAGTTATTAATCCTCCAACACCNTCATCNCCCCAAACATTTTCAAAAAGCTCATTACATTCATCATTGTACAATTCATCTTCNGTATCAGTACAAGAAAGATCAGAATTATTACTTATAATTTCCAAAACATCTACATATGTTAATCCACCTTGAATACGCCCTCCACATCCATTTTCAAATTTATTTTGNACACTATCAATTCCATAATCATAGAATATATCAAAAGATACGATATCTAATTTCTTCTTTGTTAATAAATCAATATCAATATCAATATGATTTCGTTCATCCCAGTCCTCATAAATGGGTTGTCTAAGTTCATAATACTCATCCTCTTTACCCATTCTAAAAATTAGATTTACTATGTTTGTAGAATCAATGCTCCAATCATTACCATAAGATGGTTGACCGTTAACAAACATTTTTAATTTTTCATAAGCAAAGAAATTGTCCTTATTATCATTTGACATATAGGTTAAAACTTTTTTGATATTAACAGCATTNCCNGGAGAAATTCCACTATCATCAAAATCCATTACAAGTGATTGTTCTTTAAGTGTAATTTGATTGTACTCATCATATTCACCTTCAACCCCCTCCGGTGATGAATAGTCTGAATTTTCATCACTATTTATTACACTTATAGAAAATTCTGGGTTTATTTGATAGGATTCTTCAAAATCTAGACTATCAATATTTGTTTCACCGACTTCTTCCCATTGACTGCCAACAATTTCTATCTTTGCTAAACCTAAAAGGTTTTCTCCCTGACCTTGAACCCANAGTCTCATCATTCTTACATCACTCCACTCAATATTACTTGACTCTAATGGAAGAATTCTTCCAAAGTCGGATAGATTTATTCTAAATAACTTCCATCCAGTTTGCTGTCCTGTTGAAGTTTGAGTGGAATCTGTTGCTACATCTGTTTTAGGTTTAATTGTGTAGGTAAAATAATCATTATTAAAATCTTGCAAATAGTCTCCATCAAGATCTTCAGTATCAGGATATACATATCCTTGTACATCACCATTTCCTTCTGATCCATTAATATTTTCATAATTATCAGTACCTTCATTGTAAATGAAATTATCTTGGTTTGGATCAATATGGNTACCNTCAGAGTTTAAATCTAGAATACTACAAAGATCATAATTAATATCTGGTATCTGACCTATTTGTACAAAATATCGCCAATCACTTAAAATATTTTGATCATTAATAGAATTACATAGGTCCGTAAATGTTCCTTCATTAGCAGATAAACATGTACCATTTCCATCTTCATACAAATCTGTGCACCCATCATAACCTACATCTTCACCTTCATCTAGTATATTATTACCAATATTTCCAAATATAGCTTGATCCTCAGAATTAAGGATGTTATCTCCATTCATATCTTCACTTATATAACCTATATCAATATTTAATTCCATATTTGGATCTTGTATGTCTTCAGTATATAACCAAACATCAATATATTTACTTCTTTCTTGGTTATAATCACTTGGATAAAGGGCCGTAGTAATACCCGCCCAACTATCCTCATCCCAATTCTCATTCGTACCAAGCCATAAGGTTTTTGTTGTAGTATTTTGAGCTCTATTTGAAGTTTGTATATTAGGCCATATTGAAGAAGTCAGCCAATCATCGTATGGATTATACCAAAATAGAAAATCTCTATTTGTTATATCTAAATGTCTATTTGCCCATTCATCAATATCAATACAATGCTGTAAATTTGGAGGACAATCAAATGAATCAACTTGATACAATAATGGGGTAGAACTTAATTTCCATTTATTTTGTAAAATACTTGGCGCTGAAGTTCTTTTGGATGCCTCAAAGTCATCTAAAAATGCTTGTCCAAGAGGATTTGGATTTGGATATACTTTTGCAAATTCTCCTTCAATATTAAGTGAAGATTTTTTATCTGCTTCAACAAAAGGAATCATATCTGTCAGTTTAGTTAAGAAATCTAAATCCCTATCATACTTACCACCTATATTCCACAAGAAATTTCGCATCGGCTCATATCCAATTTCTACTTTTGAATCAACAATGGACTGATTATAATAATATGCGCCACCACTTAAATAATCATTATCAGAAAAATCTAATTTCATATGAACACCAGCCAATAATTTTTGATCAAATGATACTAGTTCATTTTCTTCGTAGCTTATATCGATGTTTGCGGTTGGGTCTAATGCCATTTGATTGATGATATTGAGAGTACCTGAAAAATAATCAATAGTGTAGTCAACACCTTTAGTTAACTTTGTTCCATTTAATCTCACCTCTTCACTGCCTTCAACAATCATAAAGCCCAAACTATAAGTTGAGCTTCTTTGTGACTTAGAGTGCTTAACCCTAAGTTGAAATTTATGTTCACTCATGATTTCAGTAGAACCCAATAGTTCATAATACATAGCTGGTCCATCATCATCACCATCAATAAAATTATTATCAGTGTCATCTAATGATGGAAGATACTCATTTAAATCTTCATAGTATAATGAATCAGATGTATTCCATTGTGTCCCCCAAAATGTTAATGAATCACCAAATGTAATTTCATCTGAATTATTTAACCTTCCATTAGGATCAAACGCAAATGGAAGATAAGTAGGAAACATNAGCTCACCTCTATAGGAGTTTAGTATATTTGAATTNAAATTATCAATTTTNCCATCTGANCCAGTATTACCNTTTTGNTCNAATCTATCNANTCCNAANATTTTCAANAATGAAGTATTAGAAATCTCACTATGAGTTTGNTCATCAAGATTACCACCTATATATATAATATCAAATTCTAGTCCATCTATAGAAATATCAGAAGAACCCATACTATATACATTTTTAAACATCAAATCCCAAGTTGGTGAACTTGGATCTGAGACTTTATTGGTTGACTTAATTAATTTTAAAGTAATGTTGCAGTCATCATCTTCACAGTCACTTTTTAAAGATGTTCCATTATTTAATAAAATTTGTTCTGTTAGTTCGTTATCCATTTTATTAAAATATCCAATCACTTCTTGAAGGTTAGGATCATTTTCACCATCAAATTCTAAATATTCATATCCACCTGTTTCTAATGGAACATATTTACCGATTTTATATGAAATTCCAATTATATCTTCACTTTTTATATTATTAAATCTTATAGTACCAAGTAATCTATCAATTTCATAATCTCCCACTTCATTATCATTTGGTAAATCTTCTTTTAACTTTACCCATGTCGCAGATTCATAGTCTGTATTAGAGTTATTAGATAACGGATTAACTCTTGCAGTACCTTGTACTTTATCACCCTGAATAGTTTCATTTTGAGGATCAATCATTTTCCAAATTTCATGTTCTATAATTGTATAGAATGGAGTGAATGTATGTTTGTTTAAATCATCTAAAGGATAATACTGTACTTTAAAATACTCATCAATAAAGTAGTATCTATCTTTAATGTAATTATATGCATTTATATAATTCCCTTCTGATGATTCAAGGGATGAAGATTTAGATGATTTTTTAACCTGTTCCCTTGATATAATTGACTGAATAGCCAAAGGACCTAATTGCTGAACCATTTTAATTCCAAATAATCCCTCACTACTACCACTACCAACACTTACAAGTTGAGATGAGGGAAGCTGAAGGCCTATATTACCAGCTTCAACTTTTTTTAAAATATCATTTTTCTTTCCTTTGTAACTAATATTTAAATCATTCTCAAATGAAAAGTCAGCTTCAGAATCTTGATGCGCTTTAATACTAACTCTATCTCCAATAGTCCCTTCTATATTAAAACGCTGAGTCTGCTCAATATCTAAATCCCAACTTTTATTTTGTTTTTTATTAATCCCAACCAATTCTTTATCTTCAAAAATAAGCTGACCGTTAATATTAATATTACCATCTATCTTTAAGGATACTTCACTTCCTGCTATTTCTTTACTAACTAAAGTAATTGCCCTGCCAGCACCAGAGCTCATATCTCTCATTTTTGTTATTGATTTTATTACCTTATCTCTAAAAATATAATATCTATTTTTCTTCAAATAATATTCTTTATAATCTTCAATCTTAATCATTAACGGAATTTGTAAATCGTAATAATTTGTATTTGAAGAAGATCTCTTAGGTTTATATCTCAATGAATGTATAAAAACCCCATCAATTAAACTGAGCTCTTTAATTTCTTTTATTGTATTTATCTTATTGTAAAACTTAAAATGATGATTATTCCAACTTTCATTAATTGAATAGAAAACTAATGATTTGGGCTTTTCATCTATTAAAGTTATTATATCTGGAGTAAGTGAATAATGTCTAGTAGCAAGTTGAAATTGAGTATAGGAATTTTGCTCAGCACTTGAAATACAGAGGAATAAGACTACAATAAACATTCTCCCTTTATCGCATAAAGGTTTTACTATATGATTTAATAGCGACACAATTGTAACAATTATTCGCTAGGCTTTCTCCTTTTTTGTCATTTGTCTAACTTGTTCAAGGTGAGGAATTAATGTATTCATTATTGCTCGAATAGCTTTTCCCCTATGGGAATAAATTTCTTTTTCATCTATATTCATTTCAGCAAATGTTTTTCTAGCTTTAGGAATGAAAAAAATTGGATCATACCCAAAACCAAAATCTCCAGATGATGCTCTAGAAATAGATCCTTCTGCAATGCCTTCAGCTGTCATTTCTGTTTTTTTATCTTTATATGCTATGACCGTTTTGAATTTAGCAGTTCTGTTTGGAGCCGGAATTGTTTGCATGTCTTCAAGTAACTTAGAGACATTATCATAATATGAACATCCCTCACCAGCATATCTAGCTGTAAATACTCCAGGTGCTCCATTTAAGGCATCTACCTCAAGACCAGTATCATCTGAAAGGGAAGGAATTCCAGTTAAATTAAATACTTCTCTAGCTTTGATAAGTGCATTCTGCTCTAATGTATTTCCATCTTCAATGATTTCTCCCACTTCTGGAAAATCATTCAAAGTTAAAAGATCTATGCCGTTAAAATGGCTATCAAATGCTTTGAGAAGCTCTTTTAATTTATCATTATTATGTGTTGCAATTACTATTTCCATATTGTAATCAAAATTAACTATTTCTTCTTCATATAACAAAAAAATTTACCACTGAATTTTTATATGCCTCATTGTTGAAAAAGTTTAATGAAATAAAATATTTTTTGTATGTAGTTTTATTTCGTAGTTTTTGACCAGCATATGATATGCTATAATATTTTTAGGTCAGATAGCTCAGTTGGTAGAGCAGAGGACTGAAAATCCTCGTGTCGGCGGTTCGATTCCGTCTCTGACCACCTCTAAGCCCTTCGATTTTATCGAGGGGCTTTTTGTTTGAAGCCAATGTGTAGTTATCATTCTATTTATAGATTTTTGAAAAAAGATTTATATAAAATCAACTAATTCTTGCGTTCTCTATATGAATCAACTTTTTCTTGCATCTCATTTATTAAATCTGTTGTCCTAATTTTATCATATAAATCTTTGTCTCTTTCCAGCTGATCTAACATTCTTTTATCACGAGCTGCTTCATCAAACTCTATTAAAACATATGCTCTATAAATTTTTTTTCCATTATCTGACTTTTCAACAAATACTTTTTGTTTGGATGTTCTTACATCTTTTAATGTAAAGCTTAAAATTTGTTCTTGTGTATTAGAAAATTGATCAAGAAGCTCAGAACTTTCATCAAGACCTGTTTCTTCCTGTACTCTTTTCATATATCCATTCATTTCTGATTCTTGATTTGCTGCCATAGTATTCTTTGCTGAAAGAACCGCCTTATCAATAGCTATTTGTTGGTCTTTGCTTGTTGCTTGAGCTGTCGAGTAACTATATCCATCTTTTTTAGGAGGATTAAGATACCATTCTGGTGTCTCATTAATTGTAGTTTGCTTTGCGTCTGGGTATAAATTTGGACCAGAATTATCATTTACACTACAACTAGAAGCAAATAAACATAATGCTAATAAATAAATAAATTTCATTTTAAGCCTCTCATTTTTTTTTTAATTTATTAAAACTTTAAATTTTATGCATTACAAGATAATTATAATACTTATTTCTGTTTTATTTTCTGAATCTGACTTTTTCTATAATGAGATTCCTAAACCGCTAAAATACAAAAAAAATTGGTATACGGTAAGTTCATGGGCTGAGATACATGATGATATAACACCGTCACTTGCAAAAGAAAATGCTATTAAGGATGCACTTCAAAAAATCATTGAATATCATTCAGGCATTGAAATAAAAAGCACCTCTTTTTCATTTTTTTCTGAAACAAATTTAGAAACTGGTATTGACCATTTTAGCAAATTGATTAATTCATTATCAAGTGGCATGATTTTGGAAAAAGAAGTTATAAATATTGACCTAAAAGAAATCAATAATAAATTTTACTGTAAGGTAGTAATAAATGCAAAAGTAGGTATGTTAGATGGAGAAAAAGATTCAAAATTCATATTAAATGGTGAGCTAAATAGAGATAAATATCAAAGTGGCGATGAACTTTTCATTGATATTGCTAGTACCAAAGACTGCTTCATCTACGTATTTAATATTTTAGGTGATGAATCTGTTAATGCTATTCTTCCCAATGATTTTTTGAAAGATAACTTTCTAAAAGCAGGTGAGACACTAAGGATTCCAAGCAAGGAATCTAGATTAAATTTTAAAGTTGACACTCCAGATAATCAAAATAATGCATCAGAAATGATTTTAATTATTGCTATTAAATCTAAAAACAAAGAAAAACAAAAAAGTTTTGACCTACTAATGGGTAATTATGAGATGGCTATTAGTGAATTAATGAAATTTATCTTAAATTTTTCAAGAAACGAAATTGAGCAATTAAACTTGCCATACTTGGTTTATAAAAAATAGGATTTTAAATGAGTTATACATTTATTAAAAAACTAATTAATGTATTTTTATTATTTTCGATATTGCTATCATATGACTATTCTGAAATTAATCAAGCCGAAACTATTATTTATGAATGTGTAGATATTAGAGATAGGGATAACTCTAAAGATTGTTTATCTGGAAAGTGTAAAGGACCTTGGTATATTAAATATTGTCCAAAAATTGATTCTGAAATAAGTTCTTATAGTGAACTAAGATATCCTGATGGAGATATTAATATTCCTAAAATTCCAGTATCAGTGAAGCATGGTATTGTTAATGAGCATTTTTTTAAAATTGCTAATTTCAAAAAAGATCAATCAGATAAAGCGTTATTTAAAATATCAACTAAACATAAAGTTCAACCTGGTATTCCTACATGGGCTAGATTTGCAATTGTAGGATTAGGTTTAGCTGCTTTTCCTGAATTTGACTGGATTTCAGCTATTGCGACTTCAGGATACACGGATGCCACTAGTGGAACTGCTTTTACTAAATTTTTAGATAAAGTTTTACTAGCTGGAATGATATCTGGCGGGTTTATACCTGACCAAGTTAATTCAAAACTATCTTTACGAAAAAATTACTATTCCAAAAAAATAATTAATTCGGAATATACAATTTATGATTCAAATAACCATAAACTTGAAACAATAAAATTTAGGAATGTATCATCACGAGGATCGCTATATAATCTAGAAAATGTAATCTGGACAGGAATATCTACTGCCATATATGGTATTGGTCCCCCTGTGGTACTTGTAGCAGGCCTTTCAGGTGGTTTTAAATTTGATTATAAACCACAACAAACAGAAAATACTGAGTATGTAAAAGAAACTATAGAAAATATTAATTTTGATAAACTTAAAACTTTAATTAAAAAAAATGAAAACCTTGAAAACTATTTTAGTTTACTAACCAAACAAGATGATTATTACAAACCATTTAAAAAAGACGATTTGGATTATGAACTTGCTAAAAATTTAAATACTATTGGAAAACCAAAGGGGGAATTTGAAAATTCAATTGATTATCAAAAGAGACAAAAAAAAGAAGATTTATCTAGAAGGGCCTTTTTTAGTAATTATCAACAACAATTGGCTGAAAGAAAAGAAAAAAATGAAGTCAAAAAAATTAAGATTAAAAGAGAAATGGAAGCAATTATTGATAAGATTTCATTTGAAAGATCTTATGATTATTCAATTTCTCAATATGATGCAGATAGACAAACATTTACATTTACAATCCCATCGGAAAATATTACCAAAAAACTTGTTGTACCTATAAACAAAGCTGAAAAATTTAAATCAAATATAAATGATTATAAGATAATCAAAGTTATCAAACCCACTTTAGATGGAAAATGGATTGAAGACTATGATGATCTTGCTTTAATAAATAAAAAAAATAATGAAATCTTATCATGGGAAGGTGCAGTTCCAACTTTTGCAATAAACCCTGTTTCAAATCCACCAAGCTTAGAAGCCGATTTAAAATTAGTAGAGCCTAGTGGTGAAGGATATCTTGATGCTGAAGAAGTAGCTAATCTGATTGTAACATTAAAAAATAATGGTCAAGGAGAGGCAAAATCAATTAGAATTAGTATGTCTCAAGAAGCTGGACCAATGCTATATTCAGATGTTTCGGCTTTAATTAATTCGATACCTCCTGGAGAAAGTAGAACAGAAAATTTTCAAATTGTAGTGCCAGAAAATGTAAAACATGGCGAGGTTAATTATTCTATTACTTTTTTAGAATCTCAAGGATATGAACCCTCACCCCTAAACTTTAATGCTGAAGTAAGAGCTTTGAGAAAGCCTAAAATTGAATTAGTAGATTTTGGTTTTATTGATCAAAATGGTGACGGTAAGGTACAAAAGGGTGAATCGGCAGATATAACTGCTAGAATCCAAAACACAGGACAGGGTATAGCAAAAAATATTAAAGCTAAAATTATTCAAGATAAAGTTAAAAATATTTTTCTTCATCCGGACTCGCAAGAAACCTTTGAAATCAGTTCATTATTACCTGGTGAGTATAGTGATTTAACCTTCACGTTATTAACAAATAATAGAGTTGATGATATTATTGATATAGAAATAGATATTGATGAGTTGCGCTCTAAGTTTTCTGTGACTGAGATATTAACTTTAGAGATAGATAAAAGACAAGCGATGCTTAAACAAATATCATTTCAAGGTACTCAAAATGATGTTGCAATTATAAATCCTAGTAAACTAAAAGTAGATATAGAGGAAAATATTCCCGTTTCAAAAAATATCAATGAAAATGCCCTTGCTATAATATTTGGTATAGAAAACTATAAAAATGTTTCTAATGTTAGTTTTGCAAGGAGAGATGCTACTTTAATGAAAGAATATATGATTAAAACACTTGGGATTCCTTCTGATAAAATATATTTCAAATTGGATGATGATGTTGGTAAAGCACAGTTTGATAAAGTATTTTCAGAAAGAGGTTGGATTGATAAACGTATAATTGAAGATAAAACTGAGCTATTTGTATTTTATGCAGGCCATGGTGCTCCAAGCTATGAAAAAAATAAAAGTTTTCTTATACCTTACGATGGTGACCCCAATTATGCTTCTCAAACAGGGTATTCATTAGATGATTTGTATAAAAATCTCTCAAATTTCAGAACAAAATCTACAACAATTTTTTTAGACGCATGTTTTTCAGGAGCAAACAGGGACAGCGAAGCTTTATTGGCTAATGCAAGACCAATTTTCATTGAATTTGAATCAGATTTTGCACAAAATATAACAGTTTTTTCGGCGGCTTCAGGAAACGAAATTTCGTCAGCTTGGGAAGAAAAGAAACATGGTTTATTTTCTTACTTTTTAATGAAGGGTATAAAAGGTGCTGCAGATTTAAATAGTAATGGAGAATTGACCATAGATGAACTTGGTCAGTACTTAGAATTGAATGTATCTCAAACTGCAGGTACAATTGACAGAGAACAGAATCCTATATTAAATTCACCAAATAAAGACAGAGTTTTAACTAAATATGATTAAGCTTTAAATTGATAAATGATTTTATAATTATATAAAAATTATAAAGAAATTTAAATTCGTATCGGCGGTTCGACTCTGTCCCTGAACACCTTAAAGCCTTTAGCAAAATCAAGGGGCCTCTTTTTTAAAAACCAATTATTCTTCGGGGAAATTTTTTCCAACTAATATATTCACCTTTTGGAGATTTTTGCCAATCATCACTAATCAAAGCTGTTCCGAAAATATGATCCCAAACTGAGAAAATATTTCCAAAGTTACAACCTGCTACTTGCTCATCATTCACATGATGAAGACGATGGAAATTTGGAGTTATAAATACATATGATAAAAATTTATCATATTTAAGATTCAAATT
>PCDA01000001.1 GCA_002591605.1 Fidelibacterota bacterium | reverse complement strand
TTTTTTTCTAAGTATTCATCGAGCGAAATTTTTGACCTAAAATTGGAAGGGAATTCAGCTGCTTCTTTAACAATAAATCCTGAACATTGAATCTTACTACTCTCAATGTCTTCATCGTTGATACCATAATTGCCAATATGAGGATATGTCATTGTTATCATCTGGCCACTGTAGGATGGATCAGTTAAAATTTCTTGATAGCCAGTCATGCTCGTATTAAAACAAACTTCGCCACCAGTAGTACCTATATAGCCAAGTGACGTACCTTGAAGGATGGTGCCATTTTGAAAAACTATTTTACAAAGTTTATTAATCATTTATATAAAAAAATAGCTCCTGAGCGGAGCTATTTATTGTTCAATATTTTATAATTTGGTGCATGTCAAAAATTAAATAAATATTATTTTATGACCAAGTATAATAAATGTNNTTTAATCTAATATGAATCCGACCGCCATTATTATATCAAGAACATTTAATTCATTATCTTGATTAAGATCTGAGCAGTTACATGTATTATCTGAGNTTAGTATGCATTCAACCATTAAAACNATATCAAGAATATCAAGACTAGCATCATTATTCACATCTCCTGAATTGCAACTATTTTCACAGTCACCATTGTCAAAATCTAAGGCATCACAATTAAATGATAGGCCCCAGCCATCATCACACCAGCCATCTCCTAGCCAATCATAATATTCATAGGATAGACATTCTCCATTGCAATCAACAATCCCTGGCCAATGTAATCCAGACAAGTTGTAATCATAAACGCATAACTCACCTGGCTGAGGTTCCTCAGCNATGCATGTNCCCCCATTNCAATCTTCAGTNCAAANCCAAGAAGAGGTACNAAAATAATTTTCATCNCAAAAGCAANTACTGGGCACACAGAAACCATCATAGTTTGTATTNCCAAAATCTACACAATNATATCCTTCGTTGCAGCCAGTGCTCCAACANCCAGCNGGGTTTGGTTCTTCACAGTAAGTTAAATCACAGGTTCCCTGATTNCATATTGCATTNGGTAAATCAAAACAATCACAAACACCCGATTCACAATTATTGTCGATCCACTGCTCAACAAGTAAATCAGAACTTTCATCATTATATAAATTATTTACTGAATAATGACAACCACCTAGGCCAACACCGCAGTCGCCCCAAATGGCATTACAGTCACTATCACTAACGCATGTGGTATAGTCTCCAGAATGAAGCTGATTATATTGAATTTCAATTTCACTGCATGAAAGGATATCATCATCTTCGCATGTTAATTCACAGTCAGAGATTGTATTGAAAAAATCATTAGAATAATCTATTCCATCAACTTCCCAACCACACCCTGAAACACCTTGACACTGTCCATTAACATATGCAAAACCCATGAACATATCACAAAGTCCAAAGTCTACTTCATATAAATCTGTACATGAATCAGATACATAGCAATCGACTAGACTATCATTTAAATCATAGAAATCTGCATAACATCCTCCGCAATAATTNGATACACAATCAACTGGGGTATTCAGTGCACATTCTTCTGCAACTTCACAGGGGTCAACAAAGCAATTAAATGGATAATTACAATNATCTGAAATTGAAATGCTATCAATAATAATAGCGCTGCACATCATACANTGCATATCTTCAAATGAAGTAATTTCAACANATCTGTCAAGGTAATAGCTTAGATCAANATTATTAGCNTTTGATACGAATACAGAGCCTCCGTTTTCGTCTTCAAGTAGATATTCAGAACATGCAAAGTCCATGCAAATGCTAGCTTCTACAACTCTCAAATATCCAAAAGAATTGGAAAATAATAGGCTATTTAAGCATAAAAAAATTATTANGTATATATTTTTAACCATGATTATTAATCTACAAAATTATAATTAAATTAAAATTGTTTTTTNTCAATTCTTGATATTNTTGAGGTAGGCCACATAATCACTAACAATATCAGATTGCGTCTGATCTAACTCTTCTTTTGATAAAATTTTATTGACTTCTTTTAGTCCATCAATGGGNGTTCGTCTTTGTTGTTGTTTTGTATTAACATATTCTGAATTGGCAATTGATTGTTTGATTTTATCTTTNAAANTATCTTCTAATTCATGTGAAAAGTTTCTAAATAANATTCGAGCACTCAACGAGTGTACNCGCTTGCTTGATATTGAATCAAGTAGATTAATTTTATCACTAATTGATGCTTCATGAAACTTGCTAATATCAATAAGTTCATCAGATTTAAATAAACCCTGATCATAGATGGATGAATCAACATCTAGATTATCAATCTTGTCGTATTTATCATTCAATTTACTATCAATAAAATCTTGTAATTTATCAGAATTNTTATGCAGCCATTCTAAATTATTATTCACATANTCTTTTCTNTCATTATCTAGTACATGGTCATAAGATTTATTCCACGGTAAAATAAAACATGGTTCGCCATCTTTTCTTTTCATTATTCTAGGATTTTTTTCATCATCCAAAAAATAATTAGAGATATTATCATAATCTAAACGCATCCATAGTGATTGATTTTTATATTCGCTATGTCTACCAAGGCAAAGCGCAACACAGCAACAATTTATATCATAGCCAAGAGCGATATCTGTATATATACCAATTTTGTAATTTTTATCTCCAATATCGATTGTTGGTAATTTTTCTAACCTAGCTAAATCATTACTTTTTATAAATCCGCTNATTAAATAATTCCACATCTTATCATCATATGAATGCAAGACCTTGCANAATGATAACATCACCTTAACATCAATCATAGCATCGTGAGATGCTCCATCAACATATTTATTTTCTTGATTAATATTTTCAAGTTTAATCGGCCTNGATTCTGTCCATTTTATTACATCATTTTTATATAAATAATATATAAGATTCATGCACATCGCATCCGCTCTAAACGTATTATTTTTATATTGGTGGGAATAAGGGTCTAATAAATTTCTATAAAATCCAAATCTTAACATGATATTATCAAAGCTTAAACTATTATATCCAATGTTAATTTGATTTGGGGTATTAAATATTTTATGAATTTCAACTAAAGCATCATATTCACAAGTACCTTGAGAAATATCATCAATNCTAAGATGGGTAACTATTAATGCATATGGAGAAGGTACAATATCTGGCCGAAGCTTTATATCAATTTCAAACTGGTCAATCTCATTAAAATTTGCATCTGTTCTAATCGCTGCAAATCTAACAACCTGATCAAAGCTTTCACATAATCCAGTGGTTTCTAAATCATAAAATAAATATTGCATTAATCGTTAATTATCAAGAATTAGATTAACCATTAATACAACATCCAATATGTCAATATTCGTATCTGAATTAATATCTGCATTATTGCTATAGTCTTCAGAATTAATAATCATATTAACCAATATAATAATATCTAANACATTAATTTGATTATCATTATTAAGATCACCCATTAAAGATCCTTCTGCCAGAAAATCTCCAAAAAATAATCCTCGCCCATGAGTTGCTGCTAATACTTTGTCCCCACTCATACTTAACATATCTACTCGAACATTTGCTAATCCACTTGATGAAGGGAGCCAATTTACATTTTGGTCAAGTAGATTTGAAGTTTCCCAAACCCCTATTTCTGTTGCTATNAAAGCATAATTACTATCATCTGGATGTAAAAGTCCCCACCTTACCGGCATATCAGGCAATGTTGACTCCTTTTCNTCCCAATTTAAACCTCCATCTTCAGTATACCATATTGAGCTAACCCCATAATTNGAAAATGTCACTAAGAGCTCATTTTCAGAAGACCCTATATCTATTGAAGATATATTTGCTGTTGGAAAATCATCATCACCGATATTGAGTGAGCTTGGCTGCCCATTAATATTTATTGATTTATAAAGNCGGCCAGATTGCGTACCAAGAAATAATGTATTAGAATTAAACGGAGATAATTTAAGAGTAGAAAAATAAACTGGGGACGTGGTACCTAAATTAATAGTAGTAATATCAGGGTCACTTTCAATATTCGTTAGCTTAATAATTCTATTTGCTTGGCTTCCATTGAATCGTACTTTATTCGCATACAAAATATTATTATCACTATCATAATCAGATGGATTTATAAAAACTCCGCTATTTCCATTACCATATTCTACGGAGTTATTATCAAGATTAAAAAAGTACCANGCATTATAATAAGTTGAGGTAATCAATAATGGATCATTATCATCAAAAAAACAAAAGGCCCCATCGCCCCCACTAATCATATCGTTAATATCTAAATCGCCACCATCGTAAAATAAGGTCCCATTATCCTGCAAGCCGCCAACCATATAGGTGTTTTGATCATTATCTAAGATATCACATGTATAAAATTGCAATGTATTATATCCTTGATTTCTTTCAATAAAAACTGGATTAGATGATAATGAATTTTCAGAATAAAAAACTCCACCATCACTTGTTACAGCAATAGTGTTAGGATTTCCTGGTTGAAATGCAACTTTATGTATATCTGCATGCACATATCGATCACCTCCACCATAGTACATTAAATCCCAATCAGATAAATTACTCCAGCTGATACCACCATCATCAGATCTATAAAGCTCTAGCCCACCAATAAAAACAATATCAGGATTTACAGGGCTCACTTCAATTTCTAGAGCATGCCATGCCAATGAAGCCCAATCACCTCCGGAGCTNGTNGGGAGGTTCACAGTTTCCCANCTCAATCCCCCATCGTATGATTTAATTATATANTTTCCATAAGATAAATTAAAACCCATATTNTTCAAAAATCCTGANCCAACGACTCCATATANAATATTTGGATTAGATGCACATGAAGAAAANATAATTCGNCCTGGTATATTATAATTTGAATTACTTTCAATTAATANTTGATATTGGTTTGAAATACTCCAGCTATCAGAATCTCCAGTTGTTGAAGTAAGAATAACTGCACCACCATCTCCATCTAAATTTTTCATAGTCCCAACTATAATATTCCCTGATGCGGTTATTTCAATATCAGATGGTGAATATGGAATATCAGTAGAAGGTATATTGGGTAGTACCTGTGTCCATGTTTGTCCTCCATTTAATGATTTGAATAAACCATCGCTNGGNGCACTCTCNTGATNTTGCCCTTGATATGTTCCCGAAACCACTGATGCATAAATTTCCACCNCATTATTAACTTGCTTTGCAGCCATATCNGTAACATATTGAAAGTCTGCTGTTGATGGTAATAAACTCCACGTTANTCCTGCATCAATAGATTTCCATATACCAATACCTCTTGAAGAAGATTCTCTATAGGTAATCAATGCAGTGTTTGCCTCACCAGTAGCGACGTAAAAAGTTTCCGTATCTAATGGATCATATATTATTTGCGATACACTCAAATTATCCCAAAAATCATTTACTGCTACCCATCTAGAATCAATGTTACTAATATCATCATTGTACCATAGTCCTCCAGTTACTCCCGCTGCCCATACTTTATTGCTAGAGGGGTCATTTGGATCAAACATAATTGCTCTTGTTCTACCCCCCATATTTGATGATATACTTTCCCAATTAATTGATCGACTATCTGAATTTTGACGCTGAATATTTCTAGTTTCTTTAAATGCTTCATGAAGCCTTTCAGATGGAACATATCCCAAAACAGGGTCAAGGCTCATGAAAAAATTTTGAAACGTGGCAAGGTGAGGGTGCTCAGGCTTTGGAATATTTTCTAACTCTTCTTTTGTATGGTTGGGTATTGTTTGATATTTTGATAATAAAAATGATTCATATTTATCACGCTTATTATCACTAAATATTAAAATTAGAAATAAAAAGAATATTGTAAGAAAATATAGGGCGTAGTTTTTCATATAACCTCAAACTTTAATATTAAATGTAAATAGATGAGAAAGGGGTGAAACTAATTTTCTTTAATGAAAATTTCTCCATCCCATTTAAAACCATCAAACTCAAAACCACCAAAATTATCTATTGATGTTACTTTATTTTTAACAATGTAGTTAATAAGCTGACCTTTAACTGCTTTCCCAAAGTGTCCAGCTGATGATTTTTTACCTTTTTTAATAACAAAAAAATCAATTTTTTTAACATTNTCACCAGCATTATATGCTTTACGNTGAACTTGTGGCAATAAATCAATAACGAGATCTTCATCTTTAAGAGTTTCTGTAATCACTTCTTTCCAGTGATGATCAAGCGAAAGTACATTCATTTTTAACTTATACTCAGGTATTAGAGTTAAAGGAGTNACCATTCCGAATAATCCACTGAAAATATAAAAATGTTTATCCATGAATGTTTTTTCAGTATTGGAAAATGATTCCCAATTTAGATTTTTGTATACTATGCCTGTATATCTATCTATTGCATGAGCACAATAGCTATTAAATATATCTTGATTCTGTCTATGAAAAGCTAATGACTTCTCTTCTGATGTTCCATAAATTGAAGTTAAATCCTCTTCATCAATTAATTCTAATAAAGTAACAATTTGCTTAATATGGTCACTGTAAATAAAATCTGTATCTTCAAATTTTATTTTATTTGATTGTATTTTTGATTTACCCTCACTGGGTGGTATAAGATATTTCATAAAAATCGTTTGTCCAAAAAATTAGAACGAAAATTTAATTATTTTTTTAAAAAGGTTGTAGTTTTTTTTAGTTTTTTTCTAATTCTTCTAATAAAGAAGTATGTAGGGCTCTATCCAACATTCTTAATATATTNATTTCTTTTTTTACTTCTCTAGATTTACCAAGCTCATTATATGTTAATGCTAATTCATAGTGAGCAGGTGCAAATTGTGGATTAATTTTTATAGATTTTTTAAAATATTTTGCTGCGCTAATAAAATTACTAAGTTTCTGATTGCACATCCCTAGATAATANAGTGAAATTGAATCATCNGGATTCNTTTTNANGGATTTAAGAAAATGAACTTCAGCTAATTTATAGTTNGAGTTTAAAAAGTAAATCTCAGCTAANATATAATGCGCTAAATTATCATCAGGATTTTGTTCGACGAATAAAGAAAAGTAATCAATAGCTTCCTGGTAAGCCTGTAATTCCTTGTAGCAAATTCCAATTTGGTAAGTAATCTCAAAATCACTCGGATCTAATTTTAGTGCTTTTTCGAATGATTCTAGAGCCTTACTATAATCATTTTTCTGCGCATAACTCATTGCCAAATTATATAACATATTGACTGTAGGCTTACCCAAATTAATAGCCATTTGATAATGAAGTATTGCATTGTTGTGGTCACCTAATTCACTTTCTATATTTGCAAGAGTAAATAAAATCTCCGAATCTACTTTACCTAATAAAATATANTTTGTAAGAGTCTCTTTTGCATTAACCATTTCATCCATTTTGATATATGAATTTGCTATATTAAACAAATAATCAACTTGACTAGAATCAGCATCATATAATCTTTGATAGGCATCAATTGATTCAGGATATCGTTGTTCTTGAAATAAAATATCTGCAAAAGTTGCTAAAACATTTGAACTGTCAGGGTTAAAAATAATATAATCTCTCAATGGCTCCATTGCTTTGCTATAATTTTTATTTTTATAATGTAATAAGCCAAGCCTTCGATTTGTTTCAATAATTTTAGGATTATATTTTCTCGCTTGATTATAATGGTAAATTGCCGTCTCAATCTCAACGGTATTTTCATTAATAATACCTAAATAATAATGAGCTTCTCCATTTTCATTATTGAATTTTAAATACCTTTCCAATGATTCTTTTGCTCTGTTAAATTTTTCAATCTGGTAGTACGATATACCTAAGTAATAGTATATCTCCTCATTGATTGGGTTTAACAAAATATAATCAGTAAAATCATTAATGGATTGCTTGTAATTTGCACTATTCATATTAGCAAGTCCACGGTAATAAAATGCCTCAAAATTATCGGGATCCTTTTTTATAACTTTAGAAAAAATTGTAGAGGCTTCATCATAGCGTTCAAGATAATATAGGCATTTTGATTGGTTGAATAGAGAATAAAGATTATCCTTTTCAAAAGTTTGCGCCTGCCTATAATTAAAAAGTGCAGATATAAAATCATTAGTTTGGAAATAATAATCACCAAGTATTTGATAAGCTCTTAAATCAGAAAAATAAATTTCTACGTAATCATTTATATATTGAAAAGCTAAATCAAATTCTGATTGATAAAAATAAATGCTAGAAATTAATATATTTTGACGTTTTACTTGATCTTCAGTTCCAGAATAATTCATTAACGCATTTAAAATTTCTGAACTAAACTCTGAATGTTTTTCGATAAACTGAGATAAATAATCTAAAGATATAGAATTATCAAGAGCAATTGCATTAACTAAGCTATTTGCTGCATCAAAATATAAACCAGCATTGATATATGAACTACTAATTTCCATTAGATTCATTGCTTGAAATGATATATCATCATTTACATTTTCTGATTGATTCGTATCGAGTAAATCTAATCCAAATGTAAATGGAGACCAGCTATTTTCATCTATCATCATTTCTGCTTGATTTAAGAGCTCTATGTTCTGGTCAAGGAAATTAACTTTCAAAGTATCGCCTAAATTTTCATATAAATCTCNCATGAATTCTAAAGATGGTTTTATATTCATTTGTTCATTAAATAAACGTTGGGACTTAACAAGAAGTGACTGCCTAAAATAAGCTTCTGCTTCGTTTAATCTATATGTTTGTACTAATAGTTCTCCAATTATTTCACTTAATCTTGCTACTTCAATATCATTAATACCAGATGAGTTAATCTGATAATCTAAAATTTCCTGGTATATAGCAATGGCATTATCAAAGTCACCCACATTGATTAATGATTGAGCAATTTCACTTAAGTCACTTTTAGATACAATAATNTCATCATTAGAATCTTGTCCCATAATAAATGGAAANACCAAAATGATTAATAAAAATTTATAAAAATTATTCATAGACATATTATCAATTTAATTGTTAAAATTTACTATGCATTTAGTTAATATTTGTTCCATAATAAATTTTAACCAAATTTTAAAAAAAAATGAACATTAATTCTATAAAAGAAAAAATTAAACAACATATACCTGATTCCAGTGTTGAAGTAAAAGATAAGACCGGTACCGGTGATCATTTTAGCGTTCTTGTTATATCTGATAAATTTGAAGGAATAACTCTAGTAAATAGACATAAAATGATTTATGAATCTTTAAGCCAATATGTAACTAAGGAGATTCATGCACTTCAAATAAAAACATATACTCAAAAGGAATCTTTAGATGTCTAGATGGTCCTTAGAGTCGTGGAAAAATTTCATTCTTGATCAGGCGCCAGGCTGGGAAGATAGTAGAGATTTGAAAAATACTACCAATCAAATTAGAAAAAACCCTCCAATAGTTTTTAAAGAGGAAATTAAGCTACTAAAAAAGCGATTATCTAAAGTTCATGATGGAAATTATTTTATAATTCAAGGTGGCGATTGTGCAGANACATTTTCAGATTTTAATGGAGAATTAATAAAAAATAAACTCAATATTCTATTACAAATGTCAGTTTTATTATCATATAAAACATCACTAAAAACCATAAGAATCGGTAGAATTGCTGGCCAATTTGCAAAACCACGAACAAACCCTGTAGAAATTTTTAATAATATGGAATTTCCATCTTATCGAGGAGATGCGATCAACAGTCTTGATTGCAACATAAAATCAAGGACGCCGAATCCATTGCGAATGCTAGAAGCATATAATCAATCGGTGTATACACTAAACTTAATCAGATCAATTATTAATAGTGGATATACAAACATATTAAATGCCAATGAATGGGACTTAGACTTTATTAAGCAATCACCCCAGGTAAAAGAATACAATGAAATTATAAGTAAAATTCAACAAACCCTATCATTTATAAAAACAGTTAATAGAAAATCAGAAAATATTAAAAATCTTGAACTGTATGAATTTTTCACATCACATGAAGGACTAATGCTTGATTACGAACAAGCTTTGACAAAATATGATGCTTTAGATAAAAAATATTATGACTATTCTGGTCATATGATTTGGGTGGGTGACAGGACAAGGTCGATTAATGGATCTCATATAGAATTTGTTTCTGGAATAGAAAATCCCGTAGGTATCAAATTAGGTCCATCTATTGATAAGCATGAATTGATTGAGATAATTAAAAAAGTAAATCCTAATAATGAAAAAGGAAAAATTTTATTAATTGCAAGGTTTGGCGTACAATCAATTGAAGATAAGCTGCCAGAAATTATCCAACTTATTAATAAACATGAACTCAATGTCATCTGGATGTGTGACCCAATGCATGGCAATACATTTAAAAATGATCAAGGAATTAAGACAAGACATTTTAATACNATAACTAAAGAGATTGAACTTTTTATGAAAATCCACAAAAAAATGAAAAGTATTGCTGGAGGTATCCATATAGAATTTACAAGTGAAAATGTCACTGAATGTTTAGGTGGTTTTCAAAATATAGAAAATAATGAATTACTTAATAGATATGAAACTGCTTGTGATCCAAGATTAAATAATCAACAAAGCTTAGAATTAATATTTAAATTAAACGACTTAATAATAAAAGGGAGTAAGAATGTCTGATCTAAAAATAACTGGTTATGGTGATGATCTTACAATTGATAATATTAGATTGGGGGACCTATCTCCTTCAGAACATGAAAAAATTGAAAAGGAAAAAGGCGGTCAGAATTATAAACCTCTTGAGGATGTGGTTGTTTCACATGTAAAAGACTCATCTACTTTAATTTGTCGAAAACCGTCTCATAATGATGTAGAAGCATACGTTGAAGAAGAATTAATTGATGGTTTATGTTGTTATTCTGCTGTAAATCAAGGACAGCTAAATAAAGAAATAGTTGATGCTGTAATACATCACCTTCAAAAAGAAAAATTACCTACGGTACCACGCTCAATAAGACATAAATACATGAGCGCATTTTTACTTGCCGCTACATCGATTACTGGGATGGATAAGGTTGTTCCAAAAGTTTCAGGAGCAGAATCATGGGAATTGACATTTAAATTATGTAGAAGATGGGGATATCAAGTAAAGCAGATACCTAAAAATGAATGTATAATAGTTGGAGCGACAGGTAATTTCCATGGAAGAACTCTTGCTGCTGTTTCTATGTCAGACGACCCAGATTCAAGAGGTGATTTTGGACCTTTCCTGCCAGGAATTGAGCTGGTTCCATACAATGATATTGATGCTTTAAGAAAATTATTTGAAGAAAAAGGTGATAAAATAGCTGCATATTCGGTTGAACCAATACAAGGAGAAGCGGGTGTAATTGTTCCTGATGATGACTATTGGCCTGAAGTGCAAAAATTATGCAANCAATATAATATCTTGTTAGCAATGGATGAAGTTCAAACTGGCTTTGGCAGAACAGGTGCAAATTTTGCATATCAACTATTTAATGTTCAGCCAGATATCATTGGTTGTGGAAAAGCAGCTGGGGGAGGAATATTGCCAGTTTCTTTTGTTGCTGGGAAAAAAGAAATTATTGATACGTTGACGCCGGGGTCTGAGGGATCTACTTTTGGAGGATATCCTTTGGCCTCAGTAGTTGGAGTTTATGCAATTAAAACATTAGTAGATTTAAAATTAGCTGAAAATGCACATGCGCGAGGCAAGCTATTGATGAATCATTTTAATGATATAAAAAATGAATTTCCTGATAAAATTAAAGAAACGAGAGGAAAAGGTTTATTAACTGCATTTGAAATGCATGATGAGAAACACTTAGATGGTCACAAGGTTTCAGTTGAATTACTAAATCAAGGCGTATATGCAAAGGAAACACATCATTCAACAGTTAGAGTCGCTCCTGCGCTAACTATTGAATCGTGGCAAGTTGATAATTTAGCAGAAAAATTACACGGAGTAATTAAAGCATTATAAAAATAGAATCTGAAAAATCTATTATTAAATATTTATTGCATAAAAATAATATAAGTTTGAAATTAGATGGTTACTCTTAAGGAAATGATAATGAAAAATACAGTTTTAATATTAATACTCTTTTTATCGCTTTATAGTTGCAGGAATTCATATGAATTAAGTATGGAAAGAGGTGAGTATTTCTATAATGTTGGTGCGTACGAAGAAGCAACTCTTGAATATAAAAGTGTTATTAATCATTATCCCAGCGATATTAGAGTATTGGATGAAAAAACTATTCATATGCTTGCTAATGCCCATCATAATTTAGCTGTTATATTCTTAAAAAGATCAACAAAAACTGAGGATAAAATCAAAAAATTATCCTTTTTAGATCAGGCTATTTCAGAGGCAAAACAATCATATACGCTGTACCCCAAAGATGCCTATAAAGAAACATGGGATAGTATTCAAGCTATCTTAAATACTGTTCAATAATTATAAAATTATCGATCTAGTATTTCATTCCAATTAGAAATCCGTTGATTGATTTCACTATTTACTTTTAATTCACCAACTATTATTATTTTTTCAATGATATCATTTTGAGAAATACTATTTACGACATCTTGATCATCATCATCAATAACCTGTCCAAAAATTGAATGATTATTATCAAGCCANGGAGTTTCAACATGAGTGATAAAAAATTGACTTCCATTTGTACCAGGACCTGCATTTGCCATAGATAAAATTCCAGGCTTATCATGCTTTAATGAATCGTGGAATTCATCTTCAAAGTCATATCCCGGGCCCCCAGTACCTGTACCTAAAGGACATCCGGTTTGAATCATAAAATCATCTATTACACGATGAAATTTTAAATTATTGTAATATCCTCTGTTTGCTAAATTAACAAAATTTGATACGGTTAATGGAACTTGATCATAAAATAAATTTAATTTAATAGTTCCTTTGTTTGTTTTAATATGTGCTTCCATTAATTTTCTCCAAAATTTAATTTTTTTTATTAACCNACAATATCTTCACCACCATCAACTCGAATAGTATTGCCNGTCATCCAAGTATCATAACTTTTCCCAATCATNAAAGCNACTNTAGCTACNTCTTTTGGAGTAGTTAATCTTTGATTAGGATTAATATNCTCCATNCTTTTTATCATNTNCTCNTTTCCTGGAATTTTNCTTAANGCAGGGGTATCAGTAACNCCTGCTTGAATAGTATTTACAGCAATACTGTTTGAAGCAAGCTCAACAGCTAATTGCCTTGATGCTGATTCCAATGCAGCTTTTGACATAGATACCGCACCATATGACAGCCATTGTTTGCGAGCACCCGCACTAGTCATAGCTATAATTTGGCTTCCTTTAATAAATAGATTATTATCATAGATACATTGACTCCAATAAATGAGACTATTAGACATTACATCAATTGTCATATCAATATTTTTTTTATTTAATCTCTTGGGTTTATCAGAATGGATGATTGGCTTCATACTACCAAATGCTAAAGAGTGAATTAAGACTTTAATTTTTATATCATTGAATTCGTGACTACTTAGCAATGATTCCATTTCTTCATAATTACATGCATTCATTTTAATTAACTTGGAATCTACATTATATTTTAAAATTTCATTATTAAGTCTCTTTATTTTGTCTTTGGGTTTTCTCATATAAAGACCGATTATGTTCATTCCAGATTTTGCAAGTTCTTTTGCACATGCAGCGCCAATTCCACTAGAAACACCTAAAATTAATGCATACTCTTTTGACATATCACTTCTTCCTTAATATCTATACTATTAATTTATACTATGAAATTACTTGGTACAAATAAAAGTATAGCACTATGAGCTTATCAGTTGGAATCATAGGATTGCCGAATGTAGGCAAATCAACTATTTTTAATGCCCTCACAGAAGCAAAGGTTGCATCTGAAAATTATCCATTCTGTACTATCGATCCCAATCATGGAATTGTCCAGGTTCCTGATAAAAGAATAGAGCAAATAAATTCTTATATAGAAACAGAGAAAATAATTTATAACTCTATTGAGTTTGTTGATATTGCTGGATTAGTGAAAGGAGCAAGTACTGGAGAAGGCTTGGGCAATAAATTTTTATCTCAAATTCGGAATGTCGATGCCATCATTCATGTAGTAAGATGTTTTGATAGTAAAGATATTACGCATGTTGATGGAAATGTAAATCCTGTTAGAGATATTGAAACGATCAATACAGAGCTTATTCTCAAGGATATCGAATCAATAGATAAAAGGATTAATAATGTTTCTAAAATTGCCAAAAGTGGTGATAAAAATGCTAAAACTGAGCTTGATTTATTAAACAAAATTAATAATCATCTTAATGAAGGTGATTTAATAATCAATCTAAAATTAACAGAAGAAGAGAAAGTAATGTTAAAGTCATTTGCACTTCTTACATCTAAACCTATGATTTTCGTAGCTAACATTAGTGATCATGATTTAATGAATGAAAATAATAATCATAGTAAAGCCTTATTAGAATATGCTACCTCTAAAAATAAAACTGTCGTAGAATTATCCGGATCAATTGAAATGGAAATTGCAGGGATCGATAAAGAAGATCAGCTAGAGTTTCTCAAAGAGTATGGCCTGGAGGAATCAGGGTTAAATAAAATGATTAGAAGTGCATATAAAATTTTAAACCTTGAAACTTTTTTTACTGCAGGACCAAAAGAAATACGAGCATGGTCAATACCAAAAGGGGCTTCAGCTCCTAATGCTGCAGGGGTAATTCATACTGATTTTGAGAGGGGATTCATTAAGGCTGAAGTTTATAATATTGAAGATTTAATTGAATTTAAAAATGAAGAAAATATAAAAAGTGCAGGTAAGCTTCGTCAGGAGGGCAAGGATTACATTGTAAATGATGGAGACATTATTTTCTTTAAATTTAATGTTTAATATTTCTTTGTATAAATTTATTAATTCTATTTTGAATAATATCTTTCTCAACATCACAATCAAATATATTATGTGTAGATTTATCAACAATCATTGATGAAATCTCTTTTGATTGTATATATCTTTTCATAATAGAATAATTATTAAA
>PCDA01000024.1 GCA_002591605.1 Fidelibacterota bacterium | reverse complement strand
TCTAGAAAAAAAATATTAATGAAAATTAAATCAGCATTTTTATTATATAAAAAGTATTATAGTAAACCTAAAGCTATATTACTTTTAGTGAAATATTGTATTAGATCATTAATTAGTATCAAACTATAAAATATATGCATAAAGATTATAATTTTACTTTTGTAATTGGCGCTCAGAAGTCTGGCACAACTACAATTCATGAGCTTTTAAGTGCGCATTCTGATGTTAGTTTACCATCTATTAAAGAAACTCATTTTTTCAGTGATGATAAAGTATATCATAAAGGTTTAGATTGGTATCTTAGTCAATTTGATCGAACTAAAAATATTTTTTGTGAGGTTGATCCATCCTATCTATTCTACAAACAAGCTTATTGTAGAATTAAGGAAAATCTAAGTAACTCTAAATTTATTGTAATTTTTAGAAAACCTTTGGATAGGGCATTTTCTCATTATTTAATGTCATGCTACAGAGGTTATGAAAAATTATCATTTATTGAAGCGCTTGAGAAAGAAAATGAAAGATTAGTTAGTGATGTAAACTCATTTTCATTTATTAACCATAGCTATATAAGCAGAGGGAATTATAAGAGGCAGTTAAGCCTGTACTTTAATGAATTTGATAAATCTAATTTTTTATTTATTAATTTTGATAATTTGTTTCCAACATGTAATAGCAGGATAATAAGTTCTATATGTGAGTTTATCGGAATTAATAATAATTTCAATCTAGAACAAATGCCTAATCTTAATAAAAAGCGTGTGGTTAAATCAGATTTTATTAGAGATATGATATATAAAGAATCAGTTGTAAAGAAAATAGCTGGTTCCATTATTACATCTGATAAGCTTAAGTTGAAAATTAAGAAATTTATAGATAATTTTAACTCTAAAGATTTCGATCCTAATATTTATACAACTGAATATGAAAGAATTATGAATGAACTTCCTAAAAAATATTTAAAATGGAGTAATGAACAATCAGAGCTATTAGAAAAATCTACGGGTTTAGATTTGAGATCTTGGAGATATGAAGATGTCTAAAGCAGTCCAGCCAATTTTATTGTCAGGGATGCATCGCTCTGGAACATCAATGGTAACTAAAATTTTAAAAGATTTTAGTTTGGAAATTGGCCATAAACTAGATGATAACAACGAATCTTTATTTTTTCAGAGAATTAATATCTGGATGATGTCTTTGATGGGTTCTTCATGGGATAATCCACAGACTTTTAATAGTATAAATGATGAGATAAAAGATGATATTGTATATCAACTTCAGAAATTAATTGACAGCAGAGCTAACTCATTGTATTTTGGGTGGAGTAATGTTATAAAGAATAAGTCATTTAGTGATATTGAAAAACCATGGGGTTGGAAAGATCCAAGGAATGTATTTACTCAAAATATTTGGAGAGAATTATTTCGAGATATTAAAATGGTTCAGATCATAAGACATCCAGTTGATATAGCGGTAAGTTTAATGAAAAGGCAAAAAAAAGAAATTAAATCAGATATATTAAGAAAAAAGAAAAACTCCAACGTTATTAAAGCATTATTATCAATTAGTCATTCAAATTATAATTCAAGCATGATCTTAAATTCATATAATGATTGTTTTAAATTAATAGAAATATATTTTGATGAAATTACTAGAAATCCTTCCTCAAATAGTTTATTAATAAAGTTTGAAGATATTTTATCTAATCCTGAGTTTGAGATAGGATCTTTATTAGACTTTTGTAGTATTCCTTATAATCCAGAACAGTTAAGCGAAATTATTTCTACCATTGATTCCACCAAACGTTTTTCATATAAAGCCAATCTAGAATATTTAGATTTAGAGAATCATGCTAAAGATTTAATTAATAAAATGGGGTATTAGATTGAATATAAAATCCTATTTATTTGTATTTAGCATATTATTATTTGCCACGAGTATATTGTTTTATGATGTTTTATATTCTGATTCTATTTTCTTGACACAGGATTCTATATCAGCTAAGTCTATAAAGCATGGTATTGAAAAATCTACTGTTGATTTTGGTGAATACCCTAAATGGATGCCGTGGATTTTTGGTGGACTCCCATCTACCCATTCAATGCAAAATATTTCAGAATATTATTATCCACATCACATAATCAAGCTAATAAAAATATTTTCAATACCTTGGTTTTGGAATTTTTTAATACATTTTCTTTTTGCTGGTTTAGGTATGTATGTTTTACTTAATCACATGAAACTTAATTTCTTTTCTTCACTATTTGGATCTCTTGCCTACACTATAATGCCTTGGATGATTACAATGATAGTCCATGGTCATGGTAGCCAGATAATGACAGCAGCATACATACCCTGGGTAGTTTGGGCCATGTTTAAATTAAAGAATGAGTCTGAATTACGTTATATATCAATTTTAGCCTTATTAATTGGTTTACAACTTCAAAGAGCACATGTTCAAATAGCCTATTATACTTGGATTCTTATGGCTATTTATATCATTTATGATATATATATTAGTTATTATTCAAAATCAAAATACGATGTAAAATTTATAGCAAAATGGGCTTTTGCATCAATTATAGGATTTTGCATGTCACTTTGGATATATATACCATTATTAAATTATGCTCCATTTTCAAAAAGATCTTCATCCGCAGGAGGCGCATCTTTCGAATATGCTACATCTTGGTCAATGCATCCATATGAATCACTCACTATGCTTCTTCCTTCATCCTTTGGATTTGGTGAATTAACCTATTTTGGGTTTATGCCTATGACAAATTTTCCCAATTATTCGGGAATAGTGATTGTGTTTATGACTTTTTTTGCATTTTATAAAACATCTAGACAGCTAAGTTATTTTTTCTTAACTATTTTGATTATTAGTTTACTCATTTCATTTGGTAAGCATACTTTCATATATGAAATATTATACAACTGTTTACCATATTTCAATAAATTCAGAGTGCCTTCAATGATATTAATACTTTTTCAATTTTCTATTACAGTACTGGCTGCAATTGGATTAAATAATTTNTGTAAAAACATAAAGGATGAAAGAGTACTAAAAAAATCTTTAATTATATCAGGTGCTATTTCAATCATTGCAGTTTTGAGACTTGTATTTCATGACTTTTCTAATGCTTTAGATAAGCGTGTTACTACAAATAATTTACGTGTTGAATTAATGCAAAATGATTTATTCTATAGTATTGTTTTGTTAGTTTCAATTTCTGTTCTGATTTATCTATCCACAAATTCAAAAATTAAATCAAGATTGTTCCTTATATCAATTATCTCATTATCATATCTTGATTTTTATAGAGTCAATTCAAAAATAATTTATCCGGACCTAAAGACAACTTACAGTCAAGACTCACCTATGAAAAATAAAGATTTTCTAAAAAAACATCTCGATGAAAAGTATGATGACATTATAAGTTATCTCAAAAAAGATGATTCCTACTACAGAGTATTTGAGGCTTCTTTTGATAGTCAAGGAAGATTACGACCAGAACATAATAATAATCGTTTAGCTGCCTTTAATATTGAATCAATTAACGGATATCATCCAGCAAAGCTCTCAATTTATGAATCTTTTAATTCAGTTCCATTATTAAATAGATTAAAACTGTTTAATGTAAAATATTTGATTTTATCAAATGAAGTAAATATACCTGCGCTAAAATTGGTTAAGTCGGGAAGCTATTTTTCAAATCTATCATATAGAAAGGTTTTTCTATATGAATATCTGGATTTTTATCCCAGGGTGCAATTTTTAGAAAAAATAAATAAAGTTGACAATCGCCAAGCAGGATATCAAAAATTAAAATCTGAAATTTTTGATCTTAAAAAAGATTCATTTGTTTCTAGTAATGATTTTAATGAAGGTCTAGAGGTATCTTATAATTCTGAATCGGAAATTTTAATCAAGGAGTATATCCCAAATAAGATAGTACTCTCTGTTAATGCTAAGGGCGAGTCATTAAATAGGCACTTTGTATTATTAAGTGAGGTTTACTTCCCCCTTGGATGGGAAATTTCANGTGCCTCAGATTTAGAGATTATTGAAGTCAATAATCTTTTTAGAGGATTTTTTGTTCCTAATGGTTCTTCAGAAATAACTCTGGAATTTAATCCATCAGATTTAAAATATAGTGCTTTGGTTAGTCATTTTTCACTAATAGTGATTTTGATTCTTTACTTAGTTTCTTTGTTCTATCATAAAAATGAAAAACTTTAAACTTCAGGCAAGTATTAAATTTGTTTTATCTGCATTTGCAATAATAATGGCAATAGCTGTGCTTTGGATTAATAGCACTGTAATATCAAATCTCAGAGAAGGAAATNGAAGGCAGATTGAAAAAATAGCTGAGTACTATAGCAAAGAACTTAGTGATAGTGAAAAATTAGATTATACNTATTTTGCAGATGTTATTCTCCCAGTATTATACAATTTTGAATTTCCAATTATTATTACAAATGAAATTAATGACGGTTCAAACATTGATTTTTTACCGCCAATAAATATAGATATAAAAGAGAAGGTTAATTCTCAAGAGTATAGAGATGAGGTATATAGGTTAATTAAGCAGATGGATGAAAATTTCATTCCATATGAAATAACGGGAGATGATGGCTCAGGAGAAGGTAGCCAAATAGTATATCATAAAATTCATTATGGTGATCAAGATATTATAAGAACGATTGCATTACTTCCATATTTAAATTTTGGTTTTGCAATATTGTTTATAACAATTGCTGCATTCGGAGTTCAATTAATTCGAATCAATGAAAGAAATTCAATTTATGCAGGTATGGCTAAGGAAACAGCACACCAATTAGGTACTCCTATATCTTCTCTTATGGGTTGGGTTGAGCTTTTGAAAGAGAAAATGTTAGTTAAAAGGAGGAATAAGATTTTATCTTCCATGAAAAATGATCTTTCAAGACTTTCTGAAATTAGTGATAGATTTTCAAAAATAGGTTCAAAAGTGAATTTGAAAACAGTGAATATTAAATCATTGTTAGAAAAAGTAACTTTGTATATGTCAGAGAGACTTCCCAAAAGTTCTAAAACAAAAATAGTATTGCGTTTAAAGAATAATACTAATTTAATGGGTGATGCCGTTCTATTAAGTTGGGCTTTTGAAAATTTGATAAAAAATTCGATTGATGCAACTAATCCAGAAACTGGTATAATTGAGTTAAGGCTTGAAAATACAAATAGTGCAATATCAATATTTTTCAAAGATAATGGAAAAGGAATTAAGCGAAAAAATTGGAATGATATATTTAGACCTGGATTTAGTACTAAAAAAAGAGGATGGGGGTTAGGATTGAGTTTAACACAAAGAATCATTGAGGATATTCATAAAGGAACAATTGTAGTAACTGATTCATCGAAAAATGGTACTACAATTAAAATTACTTTTGATAAATGATAAAATTTATTTTTGCATCAAATAGTCCTCGCCGCAAACAAATTTTATCAAAATTTAATATAGATATTAAATTTGTTTCTCATCGNTTTAATGAGNGNNNAATTGATAAAAATATTGAACCNCATTCTTANTGNAAAATTATTNCAAATGAAAAAGCNAANAGNATAGTAGATATATATCCAAATCAANCAATACTTTCAGCNGATACAATTGTTTTNTCNCCNANNAAGANGATNTTTGAAAANCCAANNANTNANGANGATGCATATANAATGCTTAGGGNNTTAAGNGGNAAAAAGCATNAAGTNNTAACTGGNGTTTCANTNATANACAANNANGCTAAAATTAATTTTAGTTTTACAGAAACNACNTTAGTTGAGTTTAATGATTTAAGNGATGAAGAAATTTATTATTATATAAAANATTNTGAGCCTTNTGANAAATCAGGNAGCTATGGNATNCANGGNTTTAGTTCAATTTTTGTAAAATCAATNAATGGATGCTNNTTNAATGTNGTTGGTCTTCCNGTNTCTAGGTTNTTNTNCTNTTTAAAGAAATTTNATTTNNTCCAATTTTCTTGAATTNTTCCNATAATAATAATAANTTATAGATACAATGAGTGANCAAAAACTATTTTTCAATGACNTNAAAGCNAAAAGAGANAGNCANAATCTTTCNNTNGAAGAAATTTCAGATTTTACCAAGATNGATATNAAGTTTCTNATTGCNATAGANGANGGAGANTTTGGATGNCTTCCTGANAGTATATATGAGANTATTTCTTAGNTCATANTGNAAATATATNTCNGCNGATGNTGAANANGCNCTNAATGATTANGAATTTTATACNATAGGNTCAAAAACAGAATCAAAAACTTTTTCTATNCCANCAGANNCAGATNATATNNATANNAATATTNANCAAAAAGAATTAAANTTNCCTCANGTNCCAACAGCTAAAATTGNAACAATTGCAATTACTNTNATNGCTTTNATTTTNACATTTNTTCTTATNANNAGTATAGATNGTGANTCTAGNNCTAAAANTGANAATTCNANTAANTTAAATACTAAAGAATNTTCNGNNAAACNNAAAANGNTTNANTATAGTNCNTTNCCTNANNATANTCNTCTNACNAATNTNGATTTTGATGCAGATAATTTNATNGCTGGNAATAAAANAAAANTANTNGTNTCTGANCCNNTTACATTTAGAGTNGANGCTTTAGCNNANACAAAAATCAATGTAAATAGTGGACNAATAATNNAAAATAAAATTATGGAGCCNGGNCANGTAGANATTTTNNCAATNNANGATAAAATATCNTATGANTTCTGGAGNGCGCANCATATNAAATGTTCATTNAATGATATNGANTTGACTCAGTTTTTTGGCAGTGANGATAATTCNATTCGNGGCTGGTTTACTGNAAAAGATTTATCNCTNAACTANAACTTCTACAANCANTCACTTTAAATTATTAANNGAANATAAANNTTATAACTNTNTAGTTATNCCNNTTTNATAAATTNANAAAAAGTATTTAGNAGCTCTTGNTTATTANTTANCAAGANNCGCNNNTNTANNCNTTNAAAANTNGCTNNGATTNATTCAAAAAATNATANAAACATAAATAAAATTTAATATANTTCTTGCATATNGGTGGTTAANAGTNATATAATAGTGGGTGAGNGTGGGTAATAAAACCTTTTAAAATATATNNTATATAAATGAATTCGATAAAATTAAGATTTACTGGTGAGTATTCTAANTCTCTTGATTTNAAAAATAGAGTGAATATTCCAGCCAAATTCAGAAAAGCATTAGATCCTATCAATGATAGGACTTTTGTTATTACAAGAGGCTTCGATCCATGCTTAGCTCTTTATCCTATCGCTGAATGGAATATAGTAGAGCAAGAATTAGCTTCTTTGAGTTCAATAAGAAACAGGAATAGGGAATTTGTTCGATCTGTGGTGAGACATGCATCTCATGTTCAGTATGATAAGCAAGGAAGAATTGTTGTCCCTGATAATTTAAAAATCTATGCTGGAATAGAAAAAGAGGTTTCAATAATTGGCATGATCACAAAAATTGAACTTTGGAGTCCTGAAAAAATTAAAAAATATGATGATCAAATTAATATTGATGAGTTTGATGATCTCGCGGATGATATAAGCTTTTAATTATGAACAATATTGACCAACATCCTCATGTACCAATTTTACTTGAGGAAGTGGTCTCTAAAATAATAACAAGGAAAGACGGCATATATATTGATTGCACCGTCGGCTTTGGAGGCCATTCTTATTCTATTCTAAAAGAAATAGACAGCAATGGCATGCTTTTTGGAATTGACTATGACCCTTATGCCCTGGAATATTCCCAAAATAGATTATCTGATCTAAATAAACCTTTTGAATTAATTCATTCAAATTATTCAAATCTAAATGAGCTTTGTAAAAGCAAAGATATTAATGATATTGATGGGATTCTATTTGACCTTGGTATCTCCTCCTACCAAGTTGATTCAGGGTATAAGGGCATTTCCTATAGAAAAGATGGAAAGTTAAACATGGCATTGGATCCACAATGCACTACAGATGCACAAAAAATTCTTCATGATTACAACGAAGAGGAACTAGCAAATATGATTTACTATAATAGTGAAGAAAAGAATTCTAGGAAGATAGCGAAATCAATAAAAATTAAGATATCGCAAAATACAATTAAAACAAATTTAGATTTAGTTGAAGCTGTAAAAGAAGTTACTCCCATACGATTTCTGAATAAAACATTATCAAGAGTATTTCAAGCTTTAAGAATTGAAGTCAATAATGAGTTTGAAAATATATATAAATCAATTATTGCCGCAATTAGCATACTAAGACCTGGAGGAAGATTAGCTGTAATCAGTTTTCACTCAATTGAAGATAGAATAGTTAAAAATGTTTTTCGCTCATACGCAAGAGGTGATAGTACATATATACGTAGAATGGGATTTCAAGTTAAAAAAAATATAACCAAGAAAGTTAAAATCTTAACTAAGAAGCCAGTTATTCCAGACAGAGACGAAATAGGATATAATAAGAGGGCAAGAAGTGCAAAGTTAAGAATGGTAGAAAGGCTAACAATTGCATAAAAATACAGGTAAACCAAAGCGCTGGATTGTAATTGGAATAATAACACTTTTTTCAATTTTATTTTTAACTATCAGAGGAGAATCTAAAAAAATTAGTGATGAAATTATTGCCTTAAAGATTGAAAAGAAAATGATTCAAGATAAAAAGATACATTTATTATCTAAAAAAAATAGGCTTATCTCACAGATTAGAATTGAAAGAATTGCAAAAGACTCACTCGGAATGAAAAAACAGCTAATAACAAATAAAACAGCATTTCTAGAATTACATTAAAATGAATAGAACATACATTGTATATCAAAATAGAATTAAATATATAATAAACATTATATTGATTTTTGGTGTCCTCATACTTTCAAGGTATTTCCAAATTCAAATTCTTGGAGTTGATGGCTTTCAACAAAAATTATCACAAAAAACTGAATATAGAAAAAGTATCAAGGGTGAACGAGGAAGGATTTACGATCGTAATGGAGAACTATTAGCTGGTAATATTGTAAAGATTGATTTATGGGTAAATACATTAAACGATTATGAAAGTGAAAAAATTTGCTCTTTTGCACATCAATATTTCAACATAGACTCTACTAGTTTAGCAACAAAACTAAAATTAAATAAAAAAAAATATTTACCTATAAAAAAGGCTGTCATTCCTGAAAACCTGGAAGATATACTTGCAAAAGTATCAAGCATTAATGGATTAAATGTAGATATGTATAATCAAAGATTTTATCCTTACGAGAAAATTTGTTCCCACGTTGTAGGCTACACTAACAATAAAGGAGATGGAAGATCAGGTGTGGAGTTGCAATTTAATGATCTTCTTTCTGAATCTATAAAAGATGACGTAGCCTTTGATAAGAGTTCTAATGATAGATGGAAGAATAAAGAGAAAGAAAGATTTAATGATGAATTAAATGGAAATGATATATATCTTTCTATAGATATAAAGTTGCAAAAATATCTTTATGAGGCTCTTCATAAAGGACAGGACAACTCATTAGCTCAATCAGCCAATGGAATAATAGTTGACCCCTTTAATGGTGATATTTTGGCTATGACCGGGACCCCATCATATAATCCTAATAATTTCAATCAATATGGATTAGCAAAGCATAAAAATAACGTTGTATCTAAACAGTATGAGCCAGGTTCAACGATTAAAGTTATTCCAATAATAGAAGCTATTCAAAATTTGGATGAGCATATGTTGATAGATTGTGAGGACGGAGAATATAAAATTCCTAGAACTAATAGAATAATCAGAGACCATGAACCTCATGAAATATTATCTGTCGAAGAAGTATTAGCATATTCAAGCAATATCGGAATAGTTAAAATAGCAGACATGTTAGGTGAGGATAAGACCTATTCATCTTTTAGAAAGTTTGGGTTAGGCAGTAAAACTGGAGTTGACCTTCCAGGAGAAGAAAAAGGAAAAATATCTAAACTTAAAAAATGGTCAAAAACAACACATTCAACAGTAAGCTTTGGACAAGAATTATCGGTTACAGATATACAGCTTTCAATGATATATGCAGCTATAGCCAATGAAGGATATTTGTTGCAGCCAAAGATAGTTAAAGAAATTCATTATCCTAGTCAAATCATCAAATTTGATGATGCAAAAATTGTTAGAAAAGTTATGAATGCTGAAACTAGTAAAAAAGTATTAGATATGCTAAGTATGGCTGTAAATATTGGATCTGGTCAAAATGCTGCTATTGATGGGTATCAAATTGCAGGAAAAACTGGAACCGCTGAAAAATATATAAACGGTGAATATTCTAAAACAGAATTTGTTTCATCGTTTGCATCTATTTTCCCATCTTCATCTCCTAAGTATGTATGCATAATATCAGTTGATTCTCCAGAATATAATAAACATTGGGGAAATATAACGGCCGCCCCAATTGCAAGGGAAATAATTGTTGAAATGATTAATAATAATTTTTTAATAACAAATTATAAAGAAATAAGCTAGCTTTATGAATATAAGAAAAATATTAGAAAATATTAATTATTCTGGAAAATTTGAAGATATTGAAGTATCTAATATTTCATATGATTCTCGTAAATCTACCAAACAAAGTATGTTCATTGCAATTGAAGGTCAAGACTTTAACGGACATGATTATATCCCTCAAGCAATAAAAAATGGCGCAGTAGCAATAGTTAAGGAAAAAGGATATAATAAAATATATGAAGCAATTGATATTGAAGTAGAAAATACTAGACAAATATTACCCAAAATAGCTAAAAATTTTTACAACGATCCGTCTTCTAAGATTGATACAATTGGAGTAACTGGAACAAATGGAAAAACAACAACAGCGTTCTTAATTAATAAAATTTTAAATGATTGTGACTATAATAGTGGAAGCATAGGAACATTGGGCTTTGTGTCATCAAATGAAGTAGTTAGTACTGGATTTACAACTCCAGAATCTCTAGAATTGAATAATTTCATTGATCAGCTAGTTAAAGGTGGTATGAAAAATGTTGTCATAGAAGTTTCATCTCATTCTCTAGCTCTATCTAGAATGGATCATATCAAAATTGATACTGCAATATTTACCAATTTAACTGAAGAGCATTTAGATTTCCATAAAACGATGGAAAATTATTTTTTAGAAAAATTAAAGTTATTTACATCTTTATCTAAAGATTCTTTTTCAATTATTAACATTGATGATACCTATGCAGATAGGATAATAAGGTCTACTTGCTCAAACATATTTACATATGGATTTTCTAATGAGGCTGACATATATCCAGTTTCCTCAAAAATTGATTATAGTGGAATGGATTTAATTTTTTCAATTAATGATGAAGAATATAAAGTGTGTACAAAAATTACAGGCAGACATAACATTTATAATATTATGGCAGCTATTTCTGCCTGCAAAATAAAAAATATATCTATTAATAAAATAATTAATGCTATAGAAAATATAGATTTTATTCCTGGAAGAATGGAATTTGTTGGAAATAAAAAAAATAAAATTTTCATTGATTACGCACACACTCCAGATGCATATGAAAATATCCTAAAACTAGTTAATGAAATCAAGGAACCTAATGATAAAATTATTACTCTTTTCGGCTGTGGAGGAGATAGAGATAAAGATAAACGACCACTAATGGCAAAAATTACTGAAAAATATTCAGATAAGATAATTGTAACATCAGATAATCCGCGAAGCGAAGGATTAAACTTTATTCTGGAAGATATATTAAGTGGATTTATCCAAAAAAAGCATGAAGTTATTCAAAATAGAGAAGATGCAATAAAAAAAAGTATAAATATACTGGATAATAATTCTGTCTTATTAGTCTTAGGCAAAGGAAGAGAAGAATATCAAATAATTAATAATGAGAAAATATTTCATAGTGATTTAGAAATCATCAAAAGAGAAATAAATGCGAATTGAAATAGGTGACAAGAAAATATTATCTAATTCAATAAAAAATCTATTAGATGTTGATATGGATATTGAAAGATTAAATGCTATCACGTTTGATTCGAGGAGTATCAAAAAAGGTGACATATTCATTGCGCTGTCAGGTGAAAATTCAGATGGACATAATTTCATCCATGAATGCTTAGATAAAGGTGCGTCATTAATCGTAAATGAAAAAATTAAAGCAGATAACATAATAGAAGTAAAATCTTCAAAAGAAACATTGAGCAAATTAGCAAGTTTATATAGAAGTCAAATGAGCTGTAGGGTTATTGGGATTACTGGATCTAACGGGAAAACAACTACGAAAGAACTTTTAGCTCATATTTTACATGGCAGCTATAGAACTTCTTATACTAAAGAAAATTACAATAGCACCATTGGAATGCCGATGTCGTTATTTGCTATAAAAAAATCAGATGAAATATTTATAGCAGAAATTGGAACAAACAAAAAAGGTGAAATAAAATATTTATCAGATATAGCAAAGCCAGACATGGCTTTAATTACAAATATTTCAGAATCACATTTATCTAACCTAATAAATCTAAATGGTGTTTTTGAAGAGAAAATAAATTTATTTAAAGCTCTACCGCAAGATGGCATTGCATTTATAAATATGGATGATAAGTTTTTATCAAAATTGAAAAAAGATATACAGTATAATCATATAACATTTGGATTTAATGGCGATTACGATTTTAATGCGTCAATAAGAAAAGGATCTAATTCATTGGTAATCAATGGTGATAAAGTAATTGTTTCTGATAGCAGTAATTTACACCTTTACAATGTTTTGTCCACGTTTAGTATTTGCACCACATTAGGCGTAGAGATCGAAGATTTCAATCAAAAGTTAAATCTATTTGAAACACCATCNGGTAGNGGANATTTAATATATATAAATNAATTTATNATNGTAAATGATNCATACAATGCNAACTANGGNTCNGTTGTNAGTGGCCTNAGAAAGCTTTCAAATATGANAGNTAATCATAGAAAGTTGATTGTNCTGGGAGATATGCTTGAATTAGGTAAAAANGNGAAGCAAATTCATAAAAACNTATATGANCATATAAANCATAATAAATTTTATCGAACTTATTTGTATGGTTCACTAATGCATGAATTATTTTTAGAAACAAAAANACAAAAAACTNAAAATGATATTAGATATTATGAAAATCAAGAAGAATTAATTAATGAACTTCAGACTACACTNAANCCTAAAGANATNTTATANATAAAAGGTTCGCGTGGAATGAAAATGGAAAATATAATCAAAGGAGTAGCCTAGTGCTTTACGAATTACTATATCCATTATCAGAAAAGTATTTTATTTTCAATGTGTTTCAATATTTGACATTTAGAGCTGCTGGTGCAGCTATTACNTCGTTATTAATAAGTTTCTTCATCGGGCCTAAAATCATCCGCACACTCAAATTTCGTCAAATTGGCGAAAAAATCTATAATGGGCCTGAATCTCACCAAAAGAAAGAAGGTACTCCAACTATGGGGGGGATAATTNTACTATTATCAATTATCCTCCCCTCTATCCTTTGGTGNAGGTTAGATAATGAATTTTTTCAACTCATACTATTTATTACGATTTTTATGGGTTTCATTGGANTTGTTGATGATTATTTAAAAGTAATAAAATCATATAATAAAGGACTTATTGCTCGTTATAAGCTTATTGGTCAATTTATATGNGGNGCNCTTTTGGGTTTCTATTTAATATCTATAAATCAATATTCATTTATTATAGAAAATGGTGTGAGTNTTNCAGTAAGNAATACATCTATATCCTTACCNTTTATTGCAAATGGTNTTTATGATATAGGTNTNCTNTANATATTNCTCGTNATTNTCATTGTNACAGCTTCATCAAATGCAATNAATCTTACNGATGGACTTGATGGGTTAGCTGCTGGTCTTGTTGCAATAAGNTGCTTANCTTTTTCAGCAATAGCNTATGCTACAAGTAGATATGATTTTAGTGATTATTTNAACATCATATATGTACCACAGTCAGAAGAGATTTTTGTTTTTGCATTAATNCTNGTAGGAAGTTGTATAGGATTTTTATGGTTCAANGCATATCCAGCAAAAATTTTTATGGGAGATACAGGTTCATTGCCAATAGGNGCAGCTATTGGAGTTATGGCTATATTATTTAAAAAAGAAATANTACTTATNATTATTGGCGGTGTTTTTGTCGTTGAAGCATTAAGNGTTATANTNCAGGTTTTATANTATAAAATAACNAAATATCGATCNGGNAAGGGACNGCGATTCTTTAAAATGGCACCAATNCATCATCATTTNGANCTTATGGGTTGGCATGAAAATCAGGTTGTTGTAAGGCTNTGGATTATAGGTATANTATGTGCAATAGTATCATTAACNTCATTCAAAATACAATNATGNATNTAANANGNAAAAAAATTTCNATTTTAGGNGCTGGGAAAAGTGGTCTTTCTGCGGCAAAGCTNGCAAGTTTTTTAGGNGCNGATATTTTTATAAGTGATTCAAGTTATAANGTTGANTGCGAAGACTATAAAAATTTTGAAAATGAANTAGGTNAACATTCNGANAGAGTATTGGANTCAAATTTAATTATNAANAGTCCTGGAATTCCAAATAGTATTGAAATTATAAAAAAAGCAAAANAANGNAATATCAAAATAATTAGNGAAATAGAGTTTGCAGGTTTTTTTACACAATCTCCTATTATNGGAATAACNGGNTCNAATGGNAANACAACAACAGTAGAATTAGTAAATCAAATNTTNTTAGAAGCAGGATACNATTCGCTACTTGGNGGNAATGTGGGNATNCCGTTTTCTGANAANGTNTTAAAAGAAATTAAGANAGGNATGAATAGAGCTATCCATNTTTTAGAATTGAGTAGTTTNCAANTNGAGCATACTAAAGAATTNTCATTAGAAGTAGGATGTATCCTAAATATTTCCAANGATCACCTTGATAGATANNATGANTTTGAAGATTANATTNAGACAAAATTAAAAATANTNAAATTNCTAGATGAAAGTAATTATTTGATATATAATAAAGANGATAAANTTCTANGAGAAAAAATTNCNNAAAATAAATTCATTCCTTTCAAAAAAGCTGANTGNTNAGCAATTAGAATNGATTTANATCAGATANCATTAAAAGGATTNCATAACATNAGTAATATNTCAGCAGCTCTAGNAATNNCTAAAAAATATTCNATTGATANTANTCATATTGAAAACACATTAAAAAAATTNAAACCATTANANCATAGACTTGAATATNTAGATACTATTANNGGAGTTANNGTNTATAATGATTCTAANGCTACTAATATAGANTCTATGGTTGCTGCTATTAANGCATTTAACCAAAAAATGATGATTATTATTATTGGAGGACTAGCTAAAAAAGAATCAGATTTTTTAAGTGCAATNAGAGAAACAAAAGCTAANATAAAGTTTATTTCNTGCTATGGAGAAAGTGGTNATTANATTTATGAAAATTTAAAATCTGAATTTAATTGTGAATATANTAACAAATTCTCAGATGCTGTTAGTAANGCATTTNCNGAATGCGAAAAGGNGGATATACTGCTACTCTCTCCTGGNTGNGCAAGCTATGATCAATTTAGTAGCTATATCGATAGAGGTAATAATTTNAAAAAAATAATAGTNGGNTTNGCTTAGGNTGAAAGAANATATAATAAATCTTAAAATCTTAANTTTTTTAATTTGCTCNATNGGNATTATTNCTCTNTATAGCGCTAGCTCTGCTTATGCTGCCTCAAGATTCTCAGATTATAAGTATTTTTTTGAAAATCAATCAATAAGNCTTNTAATAGGCTTGNTTCTANTAATAANCACTTCTCATATTAATTATAGAATATATAATAAAAACTCTANAATAATNATAATTTCATGCTGGATATTAATTTTCATGGGNTTTTTAACNTCTCAACATTTNCCTACATCNAGAGGATTAATTCTGTTTGGGAAAAATATTATAAGCACATCAGATGTAGCTAAGTTTGGNTTAATTGTTTATCTCGCATCATATNTNGAATTACATAGAAAANATATAAATANTATGAAGGATTTANTATCTGANTTAATCCCCTATTTAGGTNTAACTCTTTTATTGATATTCTTTCAGCCAGATATGAGTACAACATTTACAATCTCATTAATACTNTTAGCTTTAATATATNTTGCAGGANTAAAGACAAAATATATTTTCTATACTATTATTTCAGGNNNNTTAGTAGTTGCATTAAAGATTTTATCAACAANCTATCAATTTAGAAGATTTATAAATTGGTTTTNTGGNAATGGAGATAGTCAAAGTTCAGGATCGATTTTAGCTCTTTCTAATGGGGGCTTGTTTGGGAATGGACTTGATGGAAGTTTAATTAAAAAAGGCCATCTNCCTGCAGCTCATACAGATTTCATGNTACCAATAATTGGNGAAGAATTTGGCTTNATAGGNATTNCGTTAATATTNATTCTATTTTTTATGTTTTTATATTATTCAATAAAAATTCTACAACATATTGATGATTGTTTTGGTTTTTTCCTTTCTCTTGGAATTACAATGAACGTCATTGTTTATTTTCTNATTAATTCTGCTTATGTAGTAGGTGTTTTCCCTACCACNGGGCTNCCATTACCATTTATGAGCTATGGTGGGTCTCATATAATNTTAAGCTTAGCTTCGATGGGGGTGATGTTTAATATTGCTAAAAANAATCTATCTNAAAAGANAGTAGTNTATAGTGANGTTTNATGNAAAAAGAGTAATTATTGCTGGAGGNGGAACGGGTGGACATNTATTNCCNGCATTGGCAATAGGNGAAACATTAGAANAAGATGGNATNCAAGTTAAATATATAGGAAGTAAAAATGGNATAGAGGCNAAAGGNAATTATATAGAANANAATAAAATTGAATTNCTTGATCTNTATGGAGTATCNAGATCATTTTCTTTGANTAGTTTTANNAAGAATATTCTATTATTAATAAAAATAATAAAAAGTTATATAAAAGTTAAAAATACTATTGATAGTTTTAAACCTGACCTAGTAATTGGTACTGGAGGATATTCATGTGCAATCCCCCTTTATTTAGCTCAGAAAAAAAATATTTATACAGCAATACAAGAGCAAAATGTTCTGCCGGGACTAACAACAAAAAAATTCTCAAAAAAATCTACTATAGTGTTCACTGCATTTGATGAATCTCAAAAATATTTAAATAATTGTAATTTGTTTTTATCAGGTAATCCTATACGAAAAAAAATTAAAGAAAAAAATTGCATTGAAGCTAAAAAAACATACAATCTAAATCCTGATAAATTTACAATGTTAATTATTGGTGGCAGTCAAGGTGCACGTTCAATAAATAAACATTTCAAGAAGAATATTACAAAGTATATCGAAAAAGGAATTCAAATTATATGGCAAACAGGAAACAATTCGTTAGATATTATTAGTGATATCAATAATGATAATATTCTAATGTTTGATTTTATTGATGATATCGAAAATGCTTATGCTGCATGTGATCTTGTTGTTTCTAGAGCTGGAGCAACTGCTATCTCTGAAATATTATTTTTAAAGAAGCCATCAATATTAATTCCATATCCATNTGCTTCAGATAATCATCAAGAAATAAACGCAAAGGTATTAGAAGATAGAGGTGCTGCTGTAATGATTAAAGAAAATGAGTTTAATAACTCATTACTTGAAAGAAAGATATTTGAGTTGTTTGAATCTAAAGAAANAATGAACAAGATTAGTTTAAATGCTTCAAAGCTTTCAAGCCCCAATGCGAGTGATGTCATTANAGATAAAATAAAAGANATCATATCATGNTAGGGAATCAAAAAAAAATACATTTCATAGGAATAGGCGGCATAGGAATGAGTGGCATGGCAGAACTTTTAAATAACCTAGGNCACATTATTACTGGTTCAGATTTATCAGATTCTGATAGAATACAGCATTTAAAAGAAATAGGATTAGATATAAGTATTGGACATAATANTAATAANATAAACAATCATGATTTAGTTGTTTTCTCATCTGCTGTTAACTTAGAAAANCCTGAGATNANAGAGTCAAAAAGAAAAAATATTCCTGTCATAAAAAGAGCAGAAATGCTTGGAGAATTACTGAAAGTTAAACCTATTAGTGTTGCTGTAGCTGGAACTCATGGAAAAACTACTACCTCTTCAATGNTAAATTCAATATTAACTAAGTCTGATCATAAACCAACATTAATTGTTGGTGGAATAGTACAGGGATTACTANCAAACTCAATTTTAGGTGATGGAGATACTATCATCGTTGAAGCTGACGAATACGATAGAACTTTATTATCTTTAANGGCATCAATGTCAATAGTTACCAATATNGATTTTGAGCACTCAGANTGCTATGAAAATATTGAAAGTTTAAAAGAAACATTTCTTTCTTTTCTAAATGCTACATCATTTTATGGAATAAACGTCGTTTGTTATGATGATTTAAATGTTAAAGCAATTATAAATGATATAAAACGACCCTATATAACATATGGAAAGTCAGATGATTGTGATATTCGATATGAGAATCCAGAGTTTAGTGANAATAAAACTACATTTGATTTAGTTATTGATCATTATAANCATGGCAAGTGTGAGCTTAGTGTCCCTGGTGAACATAACATTTTAAATTGTTTAGCTGCAGTTGGAATTTCAAAAGAGCTTGANATCNCAATTGATTTAATTAAAGAAGGNATAAAAAGTTATAAGGGTGTNAAAAGAAGATTTGAAATAAAATATAAAACTGAAAANAATATAACTATTGTAGANGATTATGCCCATCATCCATCTGAGGTAGATGCAACTATCAATACTGCTTTAGCAGGATGGAGTTTGAATAATCTTATTGTTGTATTTCAACCACATTTATATTCAAGAACCAAAGAATTTCAGAAAGAGTTTTCAGAGGTACTATCAAAAGCTGATATTGTAATTTTAACAGATATATATCCAGCTCGTGAAAAGAAGATTAAAGGTGTTAACTCAAATTTAATTCTTGATAAAATAGTTGGNAGTAAATCATTTCTTGTAAGAAAAGATGAAGTAGCAAAGAAGATATCAAGTATTTGTTCTAACGATGATATGATAATTGTTATGGGGGCAGGAGATATTAGAAATATTACAGATGATATATATAATGAAATTATAGATAAAAAATAATGAAAGAAAATATAGACAANATATTATATAAGCTATTAATACTGGGTACAGTTTTAATGATTTCATATGGAGCTGTAGATCAATTCATTGGAGAAAATAATATTTTTAAGATTGATAAGGTTATTATTAGTGGATGTAATCTAATTGAACTGGAAAGTATTGAAAATCAATTTTCATTTATAAAAGATAAGAATATTCTTTCATTAAATGTTGATGATATTGAAATGAAGTTAGAGAATTATGATTTTATAGAATCTGCAAAGTTAATAAAAGTCTATCCCTCTACAATTATTATTGATATTATTGAGATCTCTCCAATTGGTATTTATAAATATAATAATAATAATTTATTAGTTGATAGCAATAGTAATGGATTCTTATGTAGTTCAAATATATCAAGTTCAATACACGTNCCAGAGATCAAAATTCAAAATGAAATAAATTTTGAAAATATTTTTAATACACATCAGTATAAAACNATAAAGCAGATTTATGATACAAATCCAAAATTATTTTATCAAATAAAAAGTATCAGTGATATAAATGATGAAATTTTAGTTAATACNCAAATGTCAAAAATATTATTTAATAAAGCACACTATATNTTACAAATCAACCATTTAAATAAGCTTTTAATGCATTCTGATGAATATCAAAATTTTAATTATATCAAATTTTCACATCTTGATATTGTTGTTAATGAAAGAGGATCAATATAAGCATGGAAAATAAAAAAATAATTACAGGGATAGATATAGGTACTACTAAAGTTGTGGCAGTAATAGCTGAAATCATCTATGAAGATAAGTCAACTATTGATAATAATGTCAAAGGAGTAAAAATTTTAGGACTAGGAGAACATCCATCTGATGGTTTAAAAAAAGGAATTGTTGTTGATATAGTAAAAACCACTAAGTCATTAGANAACGCAATTAAGCTTGCTGAAGAAAAGGCCGACACTGAAGTGGAAGAGGTTTATGTAGGTATAACAGGTGACCATATTATGGGTATGAATTATAATGGGAAAATACCAATTAATAATGCAAATCAAATGGCTGGAATAGGTAAAGAAATATCGGAAAATGATGTACAAAAGGTTTTAGAAGCTTCTCAGGCTATAAACGTATCTCCTGGAAAGCGAATACTACATACTTTATCTCAATCATATGAAGTTGATGATCGAAAGGGTATCCAGAATCCAGTAGGGCTATCAGGTAATACTCTTGGGGTAAATGTTCATCTTGTAACAAGTTTAATAAATGTAGAAAAAGATATAGAGACATGCTTTAAAAAACTAGGAATTGGAATAAAGAAATTTGTTTTAGAACCTCTTGCATCATCCTATTCAGTTTTAGACGCTAATGAGAAAGAGCTTGGAGTTGCATTGATTGATATTGGTGGTGGCACGACTGATATTTTAGTTCATTATGATGGAGGTATAATGCATTCAGCTGCGATTCCGCAAGCTGGTAAAAATTTAACTTTTGATATATCCCATAGATTTAAAACAACAATTGAACAAGCAGAAGAATTGAAAAAAAAATACGGAATTTCTAAAACTGCATTAGCTACAAATGAGAAAATAATAATAAAAGGAGTTAAGGGAAGAGAGTCNNTTGAAATAAGCCAAAAGGATTTAGCAGANGTTATAGAGCCACGAATGATTGAAATACTTACAAAGTCACTAGAGCAAATNAAAAAAAGTAATGNNGCNCANAAACTNAATTTTGGAGTTGTANTAACAGGCGGTGGTTCTCAGCTTAAAAATTTAATTGATTTATCTCAAGAGATTTTTAATATGCCNGTTAAAATAGGATTCCCAGAGATTATTGATAGTGAAGTATCTCAATATAAAAATAATCCCAGATACGCAACAGCTTTTGGAATTGTGCAGTATGCCTCTTTATGCAAAGCGGATGATTTTACAAACAATGTAGATTTTAACGTAGTAGACAAGATTAAAAAATTGATTAATAAACTAACAAATTGGTACTAAATAAAAGGAGAAAGTATGTTAATAGAACCTGGAAATCTGATGGATCAAAAAGCAAGAATAGTTGTTGTCGGTGTTGGAGGAGGAGGTGGAAACGCCCTGAATCGAATGATTGAAGATGGAATGAATAATGTTGACTTCATTGCTATTAATACTGATGCTCAAGATTTAGAATACAATAATTCTCAAACTAAGCTACAAATTGGAAAAGAACTTACTCAGGGGCTAGGAGCTGGTGCAAATTCGGATATTGGTGAGAAAGCCGTAGAAGAGAATAAAGAATTAATAATAAAAACTCTTTCAACCGCAAATATGGTATTCATAACTGCAGGAATGGGAGGAGGAACTGGTACTGGAGCTGCTCCAGCAATTGCAGCTATTTCTAAGGAGCTTGGAATTTTAACTGTTGGGGTTGTAACTCAACCATTTATGTTTGAAGGCCCCATAAGAAAAAAAAGAGCAGATAAGGG
>PCDA01000023.1 GCA_002591605.1 Fidelibacterota bacterium | reverse complement strand
TATTGGTGGATCTACATTACCTAAAATGATTTGAACCCCGATGATAAGGTCATAAATATTTATATTATTATCAAAATTTATATCTCCAAGTAAGTACATTGTACATCCATAAGTATTTTGTAATCCAATATTATTTATGGATAGACACTGAGGATAAGGTGGACAAATATAATTATCACTTATAAAGACATCACATCCCGATAGATTACATATATCATTTGAAATACTTGTTAATTCATTATGTTCCAACCTCAATAATATTAAATTTGAAAGTGAAAATAATTCATTCGGTAGTCCTGTGATTTGATTATAACCGATATCAAGAGTTCTTAAATTAGTTAGATTCCCAATCTCAGATGGAATACTTGTGAACTGATTATCATAAAGAAAAAGTGATTGAAGATTAACTAAATTTCCAATCTCAGGGGGTATTAATATTAAATCATTCCCTCCTAAATATAAATCAGTCAGATTCACCAATTGACCAATTTCAGATGGGATTTCTCCAGTCAATGGTGGGTAATCTGAACCTTCTTGGTAAGAAAAGTTTATAAATGTCGTCTCCTCAATATTATAACACTCACCCCATAACTCAACTTCTGTTTCTTCGTTACATAGGGGTTGTGGACAATTTTCTATAAGGATACATTCATTAAATAAGTCATCACTAAAAATATATCCTTCATTACAAAAACACCCGATTTCACACATTGTCATACAACCTGGAAGAGGGTTTGGATTTGAACATGTAGGATTACATTCAAAAGGAAGTCCACAATCAGTCCAATACATATTTTCATCACAATCCTGTCCCCACCCAATACTCATAAGTGAGAATATGGTCATCAAAGTGATAATTGTGTTTTTATAAATCATAACTGAATATACTAAATATTTGGGGGTTGGTCAAATGACCTAGGTTACATAATTATTGATTTAAAATAGAGGAGAAAAGGGGATCAACCCCCAAATCTTACATTATTCTACTGTAACTGATTGGTTACCAATGGTGGTATTAATTATTACAATGTAATTCATATACATAATTTAAGAAATTATTTACAATATTAGAGACAAAGTGGAAAAGGTCGGGTTCCAACCTTTTCCAAAATTATTTATAAAATACCACATCATAATCAATCAGCTTTCTCTTTTCATATATAAACTTGGCTGAGAATAATTTATTTTCAGAAAACCATTTCATATAAATTTTATCACCTTCCCAAAGATTTAAATCAAGTAACTTTCTATTTTCAATCCATTCTAATACTCCTTCATCTGAATCTATAATAGTACCTTTAAAATCATTTGCTGTATATACAAAAACTAACCAATCATCAATTTCATCAAATTTAGGAAATGTAATTATACCTTGAAGTTTAGGGTTTTTAATTGTCAACCCTGATTCTTCATATACTTCTCTAATAACGCATTCTTCTGGAGACTCTCCTTCCTCAAGTTTACCCCCTAAACCATTCCACTTACCCTCATGCATATCATTTTCTTTTTTTACTCTATGAAGCATTAAAGTTTTTTCGCCATTTTTTATATAGCACAATGTGCCAATTTTCATAAATACTCCCTTATTTCAATTACATATAATACAAATTATATATATACCAATATTAATTGCTATATTTAAATATGCAAAAAATTGAAATATATAATGATTCTCTACATGAAGGGCTTTGGTTTAAAAATCTAAGTCCCAATTTACTTAAAAATGCTAAGTTGGTCTCAATTAATAAAAGAGGTCAAAATCCAAAAATTATTGATGAATTAATTTCATATGATAGACCTGATATAATTCTTGTCGTTAATGATGCACCAAAACTAATACTTGAAAAAACTACAGAGGTACCTACTGGCCATAATATTGGTCAAAGAGTTGGTAGAATAGTAAAAGCAGCTGAAAATCAAGTTCCAGCTATTACTTTTTTACCATTTGATGCTTTAAAACATGGGAAATATTCGTCACTATGTAATTTAAATATTAGACTATTAGATGCTTTTATTAAAATGTCAATAATACATGATATTCCAATTATTGCGATGAATTGGAAATCTGATAAAGATGGTGAGTTGATTCGTGATGATTCGCAAGATATTGAATTATCAAAATTAATTAATGACTTTATTTCAAATGAATTCAATCCAAACATTGATGAATTTAAAAAGCAATTGAACTATATGAATGAAGAGTTTACTGAACGTTTATCAAAAAATAAATTATATGGTTTTCCCCCAAAATCTGTTGAAATAATAAATACATCAAAATTCTTATCAAAATATTCTGATAAATTGGCTCATTTCAAGGATAATATATCTAAAAATAAATCAACATTGATATATACAATGGATATGAAACCTGATAAATGTAGAAGAGAAGATCCTTATACAGGTATGCAATTTGTATATGATTATCAACATTGTCGAATCGGAGTAAAACCAGAGCAAAAAAAAATGAATTTAGTCTTACATATCCCAAGGGTTGATATCAAATTATGGAAAAAGAATAATCCAAATGATAATTCAAGAAAAAGTTGTTTATGGTACAAGACAGCTAATTTAATTTTATTAAAAGATGGGATTATTTACTTAAGATGATAATTGATGAAAATATTGTTTACTTTTTTTGTAAAAAAATTTTAAAAAAATCTGGTATCTATGTTTTCGCAGGAGAGCCCCCTGGTGGTTCTGATGAATTACATAGAGTAGAACTAAAACATCCAAGTAATAAAAATAAAGGATCAAAGGGTTCGAGGAAATTTGATTTAATTGCTTACCATATGTCAACATTTTTATTAATTGAGCTTAAAGATTCATCTAAAAAACATAATGATGATATTAAAAAATTGATTAATACAATTGATGACGATTTATGGCTAAAGTCATTATGGGAAGGTATTAATCAAAGAAGATTATTTGGAAATAATATTATTCCAAAATATTCTCTAAATGATTTTATGAATAAAAGAGAAAAATTATTTCAACCATGTTTAGGTGCGGGACCTTCGGATTACATCCCTCCTGAAAACTTCATTTACTTTGAAGTTAAAGAAGATTATCTAAAATGCAGATATGAAAAAATCAAAAATGAAAGTGTTGCATCAGATATTATACAAAGAATATCTACAAATAATTTTTAATTGCTAGAGCAATAGCTTTTGCTAATAAAGGAGGCACAGCATTACCTGTCTGAACTCTCGATTGGACTATACCACCTTTTACTACAAAATCATCAGGAAAACTTTGAATCCTGCATCTTTCTCGTATTGATAATCCTCGATTGTCTACTGGGTGACTGAATTGAAATTGTGGTCTAATGCCTCCAGAAACTTGAGTTGGACTTAATATATCCCACGACAAACGTATTCTTTGTTTAAATTTAGGATACATCGGTTCACCAGGCTTTGTATTTTTAATTTTTTCAACTGTAGCTTGTGGATGATTTGGTGCTTTATGACAAGTGAGTATATTTTTTGTATTTTTTCTCATCAATTTTTGATACTCACTAAATTCTTTTTTTGAATAATTAGTTTTTTCCTCATTATTTCCAAGTGAAGGTAAATCTCCAATTGCATCTTTAATAGTCACATAGTCTTTATCTGTTCCAGGACCATGAGTCTTAATTATATCATCAAAATTAAATTCTTTATTTTTTATCCCTATAAATACCAATCTATTTCTCTTTTGTGGGACCCCATAATCAGGAGCATATAAAAGTTTACTCTTAATTTTCATTTTTGATTTTTTGCTTAAATGATTTTCAATATTTTGCACAAAGTTACCAGTACTTTTCATACCAGAAACATTTTCTAAAATAACAGCATTTGGCTCTAATATTTCTACAAAACGAGCAAATTCTTTATAGAGAAAATTTCTTTCATCATTATCATATCTTTTCCTATTATTTAATGAAAATCCTTGACAAGGAACTCCAGCTATAAGAACATCAATCTTCCTATGATTAATTAATTCATTTAATTGCTCTGGATTAATTTTTTTAATATCACCAGTAATTATTGAAGATTTTGGGTGATTACTTTTAAAAGTTTGTATAGAAGGGGTATGAATATCAGAACCAAGTATTAATTCAAATCCAGCCATCTCAAAGCCCAATGATGTACCTCCGCATCCACAAAATAATTCAACTACAACAGGTTTTTTTGAATTGTAATTACTACCTTTTTGATATATAGGGTCATTATTCCAATAGTAACCATTTTCTTCAATTTTGACTTTTTTATCCCATACATTGATATCACTATCTAATGTATCGTCATTTAAAAAACCTAATTTAGTTTGTATACTCTTTTTATTCATAATTCTTCTGTTATTAAATCATTATTTCCAAATCAAATTTACATTATTAATATCTAAAGAAAAAATTTCAACTTTTCTTTCTTGGTTATTTTTTATTTTAGTATAATTTGACCAAACTTTCTGCGCTGTAAATTCACCAACTTTCCCCCTTGTAGGCTCATAACCAAGTTCATTTAATTTATCTGATATTTGTTTATATGTTAAACCTTCATTTTTTAATTCACAGATTTTCTTATAAAGGTTTACTTGTTTTTCGGAAAGTTTTACAGGATTCAAATTTTTACATTCAACGACTATATCGTAGCTAAGGTATGGCTTCTTTTCTTTAAAAGAATACCACCAGTGATTATCATTCCACTGTAACCGACTTAGCTAAATTCCTTGGCTGATCAACATTACATCCTTTAAGCACCGCTATGTGGTAGGAAAGTAACTGTAATGGAATCGAGGTCAATATTGGTGTTAAAGAATTATGAAAACCAGAAACGTTTTCTAAAAAAATAAAATCATCAGATATTTTTTTAAGCTCATCTGAATCTACCGTACTAAAAACAATTAGTTTACCACCTCTGGATTTTACCTCTTCTATATTTGATAGAATTTTATCATAACCTGTATCAGTTACTATTGCAACTACTGGCATTTTTTCATCAATAAGAGCTATAGGGCCATGCTTCATCTCAGCTGCAGGATAGCCTTCCGCATGAATGTATGAAATCTCTTTCAATTTAAGAGCACCCTCAAGCGCTACTGGGAATTGATAGCCTCTCCCCAAATATAAGAAATTAAGGGCATTAGCATATTTCTTCGAGATTTCTAATATTTTATCTGATAATTTTAATAAATCATCAATTGCTATTGATATTCTTTTAATATCTGAAACAATATTTCCTAATTGCTTATATCCAATAGCTTGGCCTAGATAGTTTCCTAGTAGTGATAACGTTAAAACCTGAGAAGTGAACGCTTTTGTTGATGCAACTCCTATTTCGGGGCCTGCATGCATATAAATCCCACAATCTGTTTCTCTTGCAATTGAGCTTCCCACAACATTAACAACTCCAAGAGTTAAAGCACCATATTCTTTAGCTTTTTTAATTGCAGATAGAGTATCTGCGGTCTCACCTGATTGACTTATCGCAATTACAAGTGAATTAGAATTAAGATGTTTATTTCTATATCTAAACTCTGAGGCATACTCAACTTTAACTGGTTTTTTTAAAACTGATTCTAAAATATAGCTACCAATTTGCGCCGCATGCCATGATGTACCACATGCAGTCATATAAACGTGATCTTTATTTAATATTTCTTGAGTCCAATCATATAACCCACCAAGTCGAACTATATTATTTGAATTTATGCGTCCTTTAAAACCTTGTTCAATTGAACTGGGTTGTTCAAATATTTCTTTAAGCATAAAATGTTTGTAGTCACCCTTTTCAATTTGCTCAAGATTAAATTCTATTTCCTTTACATCTTTGATTATTTCATTATCATGTTCTATATGCTTTATTGAGTAACTATCTTTTGTTATTTCAACTATCTCACCATCATCTAAATAAAGAACATTTCTGGTATACTCCATAATTGCTGAAATATCAGACCCAACGAAATTTTCATCATTGCCCAATCCAAGAACTAATGGACTTCCATTTCTTGCTGCAATTATTTTATTAGGCTCATCCTGACATACTGCAACTATTCCATATGCTCCTACAACCTTTTTCAAGGTAAGCCTCAAACTATCAAAGAAGTTTAAATTTTTCTTGTCATATAAATATCCCATAAACTGAACTAGGACCTCAGTATCGGTATCGCTATTAAAATTAACACCCTCTTTCATTAAAAATTCTTTAATTGCATAATGATTTTCAATGATTCCATTATGGATTAAACTGAATTTTCCTTTTGAATCTGAATGGGGATGAGCATTTACTTGATTAGGCTCTCCATGTGTTGCCCAGCGAGTATGGCCAATACCAATGTTACCTGAATGTAAAGAAGAATTAAGCTTTGATTCTAATTCAGATACTTTTCCCTTACATTTCGTGGTAACCAGGGAAGAATTCTCAATTGTACATATCCCTGCTGAATCATAGCCTCTATACTCCAATCTCTTAAGACCTGAGATTAAAATTTCTGATGCTTTATTTTTACCGATATAGCCTACAATTCCACACATAAATAAACTTAACCTCTTATATTAACTATTCCCACTCAATAGTACCAGGTGGTTTTGATGTAATATCATATACCACTCTATTGACTCCATTAACTTCATTGATAATTCTGTTAGAACAAACTTCTAAAATTTCATTTGGCATTCGATACCAATCAGCTGTCATTCCATCTCTACTTGTAACTGCCCTTAAGCCTACTAAATTTTCATATGTTCGAGAGTCTCCCATCACCCCAACTGTTTTAACTGGAACTAGAACAGCAAATGCCTGCCAAATTTTATCATATTCTTTAAAATCTCTCAAAGTATCTATAAAAATTTTATCTGCTTCTTGGAGTATAGCCACTCTATTTTCTGTAATCTCTCCAATGATTCTTACAGCTAATCCAGGACCGGGAAAAGGATGGCGACCCAGAACAAAGTCTGGTAGACCAAGTTCTTTTCCAACTTCTCTAACTTCATCTTTAAATAAATCTCTTAGTGGTTCAATTAAACTAAAATTCAGATCATCAGGAAGTCCACCCACATTATGATGAGATTTTATGGTTACAGCAGGGCCCAATTTACTTCCACCAGATTCTATAACATCTGGATATAAGGTACCTTGAGCTAAAAAAGATATATCCTCAAGTTCAGTCGTAGCACTTTCAAAGGACCTAATAAACTGCTCACCTATGATTTTTCTTTTTTTCTCTGGCTCTGAGACGCCTTCTAATTTTTTGTAAAAGGTTCTACTTTCATCAACTTTAGTAATATTTAAATTAAGTCCTTCTTTCAATGAACCCATCACTTCATCTGCTTCGTTTTTCCTTAATAAACCATGATCAATAAATATACACTTCGATCTATCGCCTATAGCCTTATGCATTAAAGTTGCCATAACTGAAGAGTCTACTCCTCCACTAAGACCACAGACAACACTCCCTAATTCTCCAACCTTATTTCTTATATCAGTAATAGTTTCAGATATAAAGTTAGCAGATGTCCAACTGGGTTTACATTTTGCGATATGAAATAAAAAATTTGAAATTAATTGCGCACCTTCTGTAGTATGAACAACCTCTGGATGAAATTGAACACCAAAATATGGATGTTTAATATTTTTTATGGCAGCGACAACTCCATTGTCTGATTGAGCTATTTCTATCCATTCATTACCAACAATACCTACCTCATCTCCATGACTCATCCAAACTTTTGAATTAGAAGACATTTTATCAAAAAGAATTTCATTTACAGCAAAATCAACTGAAGCCAATCCATACTCACCTCTTCCTTTAGAAATAATTTCACCACCTAGATTGTGGTTTAGTATTTGAAGACCATAGCAAATACCTAAGATTGGTAAATTAGATTTAATAATAGATTTTGATAAAGAATACGAATTATCATCGTAAACACTGGATGGCCCTCCTGAAAGGATAATTGCCTTAGGATTAAAAGAATCAATATCCTCAGTAGTTACATTATAGGGAAATATTTCTGCAAATACATTCTGTTCTCTAACCCTTCTAGTTATAAGCTGAGTATACTGAGAGCCATAGTCAATAATCATTATTTTATCATGCTTCATTGAATTTTACGTCTTCCTTTGAACTAAAAAAATTTATTAAACTGAATAATGTTTCTTTCATTTTATCCCGAGCTAAAATATCATCAATAAACCCATGTTCTTTCAAAAATTCAGCTCTTTGAAATCCCTCAGGTAAATCTTCACCAATAGTTTGTTTAATAACACGCTGACCTGCAAAACCAATTAAGGCATTTGGTTCAGCAAGAATGACATCTCCTAACATGGCATAGCTCGCAGTTGTACCGCCCATGGTAGGGTTAGTTAATATTGTAATTAATAAATTAGTTTTTGTAGAGAATTCTGATAGCTTAGAGCAAATTTTTGCAAGCTGCATTAAACTGATAGCCCCTTCTTGCATTCTTGCACCTCCAGATGAGCAAATAATAACAAGTGGTATTTTTTTTCTTTGAGATAAAGTTATTGCTCTTGAAATTTTTTCACCTACAACCGATCCCATACTTCCTCCAATAAACGAAAAATCCATAACACAAAGATTTAGCGCCATTGTATGAATTTTTCCTGAAAATACTCTAATGGCATCTGATACGCCAGGCTGTTCATTGTATTTTTTCAATTGATCCTTATATGACTTTGATGCAACAAAATTCAAAGGGTCTCGAGATTTAATATTTTCCCATAATTCTTCGTATTCATCAAATATAAGTTTTACATACTCTTTAGGTGTCATTTTAAAATGAAAGTTACAAGATCTACAGCAGCTAAAATTTTCGATTAAAAAATTTTGTGATAAAACTGCACCACAATTAGGGCACTTTATCCAAGTTCCCTCTTTGGTATCTTTTTTAGATATAGTATTGATTTTATTTGATTTTCTTCTAAACCACTGTGTCATTTACAAACCTAAATCCATGAGTATAGCATCGTTATTTCCATAATATTTATTTCGAGTTCCAACAGTTAAAAAGCCAAATTTTTTGTATAATTTTATAGCATTAGAATTTTGAGAATCAACCTCCAGGCACACTCTAATTTTATTTAACTTTTTACATTCTTGTATCATAAATTTAAGTAATTTAGACCCAACTTTATTATTTTGATTGTTTTTAGATACCACAATCTTATATAAATGGACTTCATCTAAAATAATCTCAGAAATTAAATATCCAATAACCTTTGTTGTATCATTGTATACAAAATTCAAATATTTATTGAATTTCTTACAAGGGTCAGTAAATTGATTCCTTGTCCATGGGTTATCAAAACTACTCTCTTCAATTTTTATAATTTCTTCAATATTTGCAATAGATAATTTTGTAATCATCTATTTTTTTGATATAAAATTATCTAGGTAAATAGGTGATATAATATTCAAATCTAATGTATTTAATTCTTTATAATTTTTAAATGCATATAAACCTATAGACTTCGAACAAAAGTCAATTCGCTGATAATTAATTATATCTTTGTATTTTTCAAGTCGAACGCCAAAAACTTTTTTATCTTTAAAATCTAAAATATTTTTTATATCTCCCTTAGTATTGGGACCTTCTTTTACTTTAAAATAAAATAAATTTTCTCCATATGCAGGAAAACCGACGACATCATCGCTGCTTTCTTTCTTTATTTGTGAAAATATATAATTCATAGTATTGATAGGCACTAATGGGATTGATAATGAATATGCAATACCCTGCGAAATACTAATTGCGACTCTAATACCTGTATACGAGCCTGGACCTATAGTAACTGCAATAAAATCTAATTGATCTAGTTTACAATCAGTTTTAGATAAACATAAATTAATAGCTTTTGGTATAAATGAAGAGTTCTTGCAATCATTATATTCAAAAATACATTCATCATTTGAAAATAATGAAATATTAGCTTTTTCACTAACGGCATCTATTGAAATAAAATTCAAAGAGATCTAATCCTTCTTTTATCAGTATCTATATTCTCAAATTTTATATACTGTACATTTTTAGGCAAAATTGATTCTATAATTTCAGGCCACTCAATTAAAACAATATTATTTGGATTGAAATAATCATACAAACCTAATTGTATCCATCTACTTATATTTTTTTCTCGATAGCAGTCAATATGAATAACCTTATGTTTTGCATCATATTCATTGATTAGTGTAAAAGTGGGAGAGTTTACCATTCCAATAAAATCTAGACCAGATAAAAGTCCTTTTATAAATGTGGTTTTACCTGAAGCCAGGTCACCAATAAAACCATAAATACCCCCTGGCTTAAATTTTGAAGATAGTGATTTCGCTAATAATATTGTCTGATCAGAACTATCTGTATTTTTATCAAATTGAATCATTTATTTTGGATTTAATGTTGCAACTGGTACAATAAGTTCATTCATTGAAATCCCTCCATGTTGAAAAGTATTGTTATACCGTTTAACAAATTGATTATAATTGTTAGGAAAAACAAAATAATTATTATCACATGCTATCAAGTAATCTTCATTATTTTCAATGATTGGCAGCATATAACTTTCTGGGTTTGCCATTCTCAAAGCATATTTATCTTTGACTTTAATATTTTTTCCAATCTTGTATCTAACTCCTGGAGATACATCTTTGTATGCATTTAGCCTAATTGGCTTTTTTGCCATGACGCTCCCATGATCACTAGTTATAACTATTTTCCTTTGCCATTTCTTTATTTCATTAAGAACTTCTCTAAACCACGAATTTTCTATCCAAGAGTAAATAATGTCTCTGTATGAAGCTTCATCTGTAAGAACTTCTTTAAGTACTCCAGATTCTGAGCGTGAATGAGCTAAGATATCAATAAAGTTTACAACTATACATAACAAATCAATATTTTTTAAATTATTTATATTTTTTGTTAACATTTTACCATATTCATAGCTTGAAACTTTTACATAATTATTTGAAATATGATCAAGATTATTTCTTGAAAGCTGTTCTATCAACAAATCATGTTCAAATTTATTGTAGTTACTTTCAATTTTAATCATTTCATTATATAAGCCTTCATTATGATTATATAATTCTAAAGGGAAAAGACCACTAAAGATCGAATTTCTCGAGTAAAATGTTGTTGATGGTAGAATGGAAGATTGATACTTAGTATCAATTTTATAATCAGAAAATAAGCTTCTTGACATTAGCTTCCATTGATCAGCTCTAAGGCAATCCATTATAATCAATACACCCTTATTGCCATTTTTAAGGTCGTCAATTAAGTTATTTTTTAGAGTGTAAGGAGTGAACATTTGCTTTGTTTTATTATCTGATAAAAGATTCTTGTATTCTGTTATGAAAAATTGATTGAACTTCTTATCAGTAGCTTGAAACTGTTCATCTAGAAGATTGCTAAGATTTACATCATCAACTTTATCAAATTTTACTATCCACTCACATAAATCATTATATATTTCAAACCAATCTTGTAAGCTTTTTGCATCTTCTGATTTTTGATTAAAGGATTGATATTTAGATAAAAAATCTTTTGCAATGTGCTCGCTTTGAATTTCAACTTTCTCAAGAATATTTTTACAAGCAATAAAAATTTGGGTTGGATTTACAGGTTTAATTAAATAATTTGAAATTTGAGAAGCGATAGCTTCTTCCATCAGCCATTCTTCCTCATTCTTAGTTATCATTATTATAGGTATTTCAGGTTGTACCTTTTTAATTTTCTTTAGAGTCTCTATACCATCCATTCCTGTCATCATCTCATCCAAAAGAATTAAATCAATATTTTCTTTTATAAAAATATCATATGCATCTTCGCCTGAATTAGCAGAAAGTACATTATACCCCTTATCTTGAAGATAAAGGATATGAGATTTTANATAATCAATCTCATCGTCAGCCCATAAAATTGTACCTCTATTTTCCATAACNTTTATTTTGAATCCAGAGCAAANGTNCCATCCCAATNNTTNCCTGGTGGTGAATCTTTAAACTTTTTGCTTCTNATTATAAATANCTTNCTNGGNTTTGTTTTTCGTCCAGGANAATCTTCTTCAAGTTTATCTGATTTTGTAAATGANTCAATTGCNTTATCCCATTCTTGATTATGATAAAAATCTAAACCTTTATGNAATGTNTCAAGTAANAGTTTAGTATCATCNGANATATCATTTTTATTTGCAATTAGCTCATAAACATTNAGAGACTGATTTCTNCCAACTACAATNACTTTTCCAAGATCCCTAAANANAAATCTATCTTTTACTTTATTNTATATATTTTCNCCAACNTGNATTGTNATNCCAAGTTGTTTTGCNCTTGANTCNAATCTTGCTGTTAAATTNACNTGGTCNCCNGTCATNGTATANTTAAGCTTCATCTCAGAACCCATATTNCCTACTACTATATTACCTGCATTTATACCNATTCTATGTTGCATATTATGAACAATTTCAGGCCACTGNTCNCCNTCAGATTTCCATTTCNGCCTTAATTCATNTAGTTTTTCATTCATACTTAATGCAGTCCTACANGCTAAATACTCNTGATCNTCAATTTNTATNGGTGCNCCATANAATGCAACAATTGCATCTCCTATGTANTTATCTAATGTTCCTTTNTTATTTATTAAAATNTCTGTCATTGNTGTTANATATTCATTTAATANCCTCAANAGAGACTCTGCNTCTAATTTTTCAGAAAATGTTGAGAANCTTGCAATATCAGAAAACATCATTGTATGATANCCNGGATCACCACCTAATTTNGGCTCTTGCTTTTCNTCAAACATTTGATCAATNANGTCTGGAGATATATAAGCACCAAATGATTCNTTTAAAAATCGNTTNTTATTACTTTCAACTATTAANTTATAAGATAAATTNATTCCNTAAGGAATAATTACAGCNGCAGCTGGNAANATNACTGGAATAACAGNAGANTCNTTAAAATTNGGNATATTAATTGCCCAAGGNTTTGAAGCTATTGANTTATANATCANNTTAATCATCCAAATAAAATCATTNAAAAATAATCCAATTGAAAATGATAGCCANACTANGAGNTCNNANANNACNAANANAAAACCNGTAAATGGTTCTAANCTAATTACTACTATAAGNGTAANTANTGTNATTATTGCTATNATNAGAAAATGNNGAANATAATATTCTGACTCTTTAGCTAACATTCCTAATGGATATGATATATAATTNTGATCTAAAATTTGCTGTGTAGCATTCGCATGNACCTCTACNCCTGGCATNGGAAAAGTTCCACCCTGATAATTTAAAAANGGAGTATCTTTNAANTCATGATCTTCAGCTAGAGAAGTTCCTATATANACAATTTTATCTTTAAATGGGTTTTTATTTTTCATGATAAAATATAATTCATGAGATGGATTTATATACATATCCATCCAATCTGAGTCATAGTCTGTAGTCCAATAGTAATCCTCTTGAGATTCACAATCTTTTTGAGATTTATAGATTGGATCTGGCTCTTCAATGAAACTATCAAAGCAAAAGGCTGAATCTAAATTTCCAATCAGATAGTCTCTTGTATCTAATATATTTACCAGAGGGTACTTTCTAAAGGTTTTGAACGAATGAGAACGAGGACCATAATAATTTATTAAAAAATATTGCTGCCTACCATAAATGGGAATATCGAGATTTGGACCCACATTCATTGAATAATCATTAAAATCAACAGTGGGTTTTTTATCATCTTTTATATCCATAAATCTTAAAGCTGAAGAAACTGCTAATGTATAATAATAATTAGTATCTGCCATGCTTACTTTGTTGAAAATTGGATATAATCTTTGGATTCCATCAATATCTTTTGAAATATCTACTTGAGCTATATAAGGTGTTTGGTTTGAATCTAAAATTCTTGGATGTGGAACTACTCTAAATGTGCTAGGATTACGATCCTTATCATACCCAACCTTGCTTGCCAAAATAACTTCTGTGCCATTAGTTTTAGCAAATCTTATTGCCTCTAGTAAAGCNATATCTCCATCAATGAAGTTTATTTTATTTAAATCATCTTTATCTAAAAAGTTTTTTAGATTTTCTATTTGATGGTCTGGTTTATCAAATTCAATATCAATAGTAATAACTTTGGCTCCAGCTTTAGATAGGTTTGTAACTGCTCTTGCCCAAACTGATCTACTATAAGGCCTAGGTTCGTTTAGGTATTCATAGCTTTCATCATCAATTTCTACCAAAACCACATCTAACCCATCATCCCAAGTGCCATTTTTATTGTAATCTTCAAAAGCCTCTCCCGCATCCCATACTTTATTATTATTTAAATCTGTNAAGCTTTCTGGCGATGGTAGTTTTGTATTTTGATTATAGAGTAATGAACCAGAGATAGCTCCTCTAAGGCTAAATCTGAAATCATAAAGTTTCATCTCTAAATAGCTGAATGATCCTGATATATGCAAAACAAACGCAAATATAACAGAACCTATAAAGATTAAAAGTATTGGAAGGTTATCTTTAATTTTATTAAACATCTTTAAAATTTATATTTTAAATCCATTAGTATAGAATAATTATCGTAAGATGGATTCCCATCAATAAATTTAATTTTATAATTTAAATTAAAGTTAAATATTAAATTTTCAACAATGGAAAGCTGACTTCCTCCCTTGAAAGAAAGTTGACTGAAATTAGTATTTCCTCTACCAAATGAAAAGTTAACTCCTGGATTAATTTTACCAAAAATAGAGTATGTTTCATATTTAGTATTAAAACTAAACCCTAAGATTGTTTGGGATTGAAAAAAATCATTCACCTTTTTATCTCCATTTTCATCAATATATTCTGTATCAAGTCCGTAATCATAATAATTATAGTTAATAGAGCTAAAAGTTTCTAATCTATTTGTAAAAATAGTAGAAACTCCTAAATAGTATGACTGAGTCAAAGATCTTGGGGAATAATAAGTTTTATTAACAACTAAATATTTATTAATGTTAACTAAATCTTTTTTATCTGAATAATAAATGTTCAGATTAACCCGATGCCTGTAGATATAATTAATAGTAGAATTAATAGATAAACTAAATTGACCTGTTCTTGTTTTCTCAGGTTGATAGAGTTGAGTTGGAAGTACATCAGATTCTTCAATTACTTCATTAGAGCTTAATTCTTCTTCATTGCAATAATATTCATAAATGGCAGCTATGTCACATTCCAAAGTATCAACTAGGCCATTTCCATTAATATCTTCTGTTACAATTAAAACTGGATCATATAATGGATCAATTCCATTTGTTCTATTATAAATACCAACAGATAAATTATAGGTAGGCATATTTACACCTGGATAAAAACCAAATATGAAATCATATTTATTTGTTTCACCATTATCTTCGACTAAACTAATCCCATCTTCTATGCGTTTCCACTTAAATTGAAAATTCAACTTATTATCTAAAAAATATGTCCTATCTGAAAAATATTGCTCTCTAACATTTGTTTGTAAAAAAGGATTACCAAGTGAATTAAATTCTGGTCCAACTTGCTTAAAACCCCAGTTTATTTTATGTCCCAAGATTTTTTGATAAACATCAAAATAAACGGATAGCGATGGGAGTGTCAAAAAATCTCGAAAAGTGATTCCATCATTAATATCAATTGGTATAATAGGGACTTGAGAAGTTCCTGTTTGGAAGATTTCTTCAAAATTTTCGAGATTATTAACAATATCAGGTATATCAGCTCCATTGAATTTGCCATCTATTGAGTCTTCTGCTGTCTCAGCACCTAATTGATCTAAATTTTCAAAAGTTAATGCAGGATTCCATATATTTTGATTTAACATTGAAAAAGCAAACCCGTAATTTAATTTAATTGATCCTTTGCTAAGGTTATGCAAATAATCTGTAGCTATAATTATATTATCTTGAGGCTTAGCACCTTCCCATTGACTTAGAAGTAAATTAATTTCATAATCTCCAAAGCAATTATTATATGTACANTNACTCATATCATTACTTCCATCAGCACTATGATTTAATGCTTCATTTGATTTAAAATCATTTATAACCAATTGAAGATTTTCATATGAAATTTCTATTTTCCATTGATATTGAAAAATATTATAAGAAACATCATTACTCCATTCNCCATCTCCATCCACATCTTCAAACCACTCTCCATTATTCCAAGATCCATCTCCATCTTGATCATCAAAAGGCTCATCATTAAATGTACCTAATAAAACAGTGTCTAAAATAAATGAAACAAAATTATCTGTATTTATGGATGAAAGATCATTAACATTATCCCAATTAATAGTACCTACAAAATCATGTTCAGGTTGATTTAGATTACCAATAAATTCATTTTCATCAAAATACCCATTCATATTGTAATCAACAAAAATATCTGAGAATAGATGTTTAACCATATTTTCAGGTAATGTCATTAAAGAATTATCTACTATTTGATTAACTGATTGAATTTTATCTTTAACTTTTAAAATTTCAAATTTGAATCTAAAATTATTATCATTTGTATATGCTAAATTAAATCCAAGAATACCCTGTTTGAATGAGTAATTGTCTCTTGTAATATCAATAATTCCAGGATTCTCTAAATTGCCATTGGCTTGAAAGGATGGAGCTCTATTTTCTAAAATTGACATGGCTCCAAACTCAGGCAATCCTTGTGTTTCTCTTAAAAGGTGACCTGATAGAAAATTGATATCAAATTTTTTATTTTTAAATTTAATATTAACACCTCTCATTCTATTGCCATTAATTGTATAATCACTAAAGGATGGGTAGGAATCTCCAAGCTTAATATTAAAATATTTAGTACTAAAGTCTATTGACAATCTATCTTTTGTTTGTTCATTTAAATCTTCTAAAGAAGACTTTAAAAAATTTGATTTGAACTTCATCCAATCTAAGTCTACTTTATAATCACCCTTTAGTTGTCCGACTTGAAGTAAAATATTATCACTTGACGTATTATTTAGATTGCCCTCTAAATTACCGTTTTGAGATACAATAAAGCTTTCTTTTTTTATAATGTCATTTAAAATAATATTAACTTTCCAAATTATTGGTTTGTATTGCAATCCAATGCTGTTAAAAAATATTACTTTAATTTCATGTTCGCCCGGGGTTAGTTCAAAATCAGGTATTAAGATCATATGACTATACTTAATATTTGCCAATGAAGTATAATCTAAATTATCAATGAAAATCTTTGTTTGTGATATATCAATATCATTCATCTTGAAGTACGACAAGGAAATAAAAAATTCATCAGGCTTAATAAAAGTGTCAGGCTCTGGATGTAAAATTTCATAGTCAGGAACTAAAGTTTCAATAGAATTAGTAGTTGAAGAGATAAATTTTTCTGTTTTTACTAAAATTGGATTTTCTCTAGGATCATTATCTGGGAATGCGATAATACCACCATTCAAATTCTCTATAAGTATATAGTACTCTATAGCATTCTGAATGAATGAAGATGGAATTGTATACCTAAACTTCCCATCTAAATAAATCATTTTATCATTAAAATATGTAGACTGACCATATGAACGATAAAACAATGTTGCCTTTAAGTTTTCATAATCACCATCATAACCTATAATCGAAGCTTCTACATCGTAATTCTTATTTGAACCTATATCAAAAATAGGATTATGAATAATAGTTTGGCTAAATGATAATGAAAAATAAAGAAAAATTGCTATAATTTTTTTGATCATCTTAAAGGCTCTTTGTAAAATGAGTTATCGTACTATTATAGTAATAGTCTTTTTCTCACCAGTCTCGTCCTCGAACTCAATAAGTATTTCATTCTCTAAATCCTCGGATGAAGATCCTGTTTCATTATTTATAGTATTAGTAGGTGATTCTCCTGTATCGACTTCTCTCTTTTTAAGCATTTCTAGCTCCTGCGGAGTAATCTCTCTAAGTTTCAATGATCCATCTGGAAGGGAATTTGCAACAGTGTTTTTTATTAACTGCTTTCTTGCTCCAGATTCTCTGTTTCGTATGACAACAGAGCCTGATTCTCCAAAAAACTGGTCTCCATTATTCCCACTACAATCTATCCAAAAAGATGTCCCTTTTACAGATGCAACAGAAGTTGGTGTGATAACTGTAAATTCATCGACAGATTGTTTTTTTACATCAAATTTAACTGTCCCTTCATCAACCTTAAGTTGCTTAATTATTGATCTTCGCTCAACTTCACCTCTAATGTAAACTTCTGAATTATTATGTACCTTTATTTGAGTTCCATCATCTAAATAAACATATTTAGCAAACCCATTTTGTCCAGTTTGTATAAAATCATTATTAAACAGTTCCATTCCTATTTTAGCTGACCCAAGCTCTTTATCAGACTTTGTTTTATGCTTTACATTACCTTTTGTTTTTGAAACTATAGCAAGACTTGAACTTGAAAACAAAGAGCATGAAAAAATAAATAAAATTAAAAATAATTTAGTTATCATAATTACTCAACTGAAACGTCTTTAACATCAGAATTTCCTTCTTTAATTTTTGTAATGATACTTTCTAAATCTTGCACACCAGCATCATCACCATTAAGCTGAATCCCTATGAGAGAAAAACCATTTAATTCACCATTAGGACCAAAATATTGAGAAAATAATTCTTCACCAATTAATTCCTTCAAAAATTCTAAATCATTAGAAGATGAGTTTTGAGACCTTCCAATTTTAAATATAAAAATATCACTAAAATCTTCTTTAAGACCTACTGTTGTTTCATAAGATCTCCTTATCTGCCAAACATAGTATGTTTCTTGCTCTAAATCAATAGCTCCAGTAGCTGGATAAGTGAATACTGATGAATTGCTACCAATTTCATAAAACTCAATACTTTGATCAGAAGGAAGATTAGAAATATCATTTAATGCTGCATAAGGTGAATCATGAGTCAAAGGATCATATTTTGAAACTCGAATACCATAATCACATTCAGAACACATATCTGTGCTCCATATAAAATTTGGATATGTTGTAAATACAGGTGATTGATCAGCCTCTGCAATTGAATTAAAACCAGGTGACTGCAAATCTAAAAAAGTAGGTTCATAAATTTCAACTTCTCTAGTAATTTTATCTATTCGATTTCCTCCGCATGTGTTTTCACTTGTACTAGAAAACAACTCAAATGTAAATATATATGTTCCGTTAGGAATCTTACCAGAAGTCATTATGTAGCTTATCATACTTTGAAGTTTATCAGGATCAGGCATATTTATTTGACTTACTTCCAATGATGCCCCATCTACACTGCTGGTTGAAAAATTAATGTCGGTATTTTTAATTCTAACTGGACCCGTAAAATCTGATAGAAGAAGGCTTCCATCAACAAAAGTTTCTTGCGTATCATATCCAAGCTCAGGTGAAAATATCTCAATTTTAAATCTAAGTTCAAGCTTTTCTGATCCTGATGAAGAATAGTAGCATTCTGATGGACCACTAACTAAATATTCAAATAAATCAATATTAGAATCACCAGTCGATAAATCAAAACCAGCCATATAATAACCAACAATATTTTCATTAAAACGTATTTCATCTATTGTAAAGTTACAAATATCACACTGTGCTTTTAATGTTACAGGAATAATAGAAAGGCTTATAACTAAAAAACTTACATGTCTTAATAAAATACTCATAGTGTTATAAAATTATAACGAGAAATGGTTATAAACAAGGAGATATTAGATACAAAAAAAAGGCCTTAATTTAAATTAAGGCCTTTTTTAAAATACCGGCAACGTCCTACTCTTCCACACTGGTCTCCCGTGCAGTACCATCGGCGCTGTAAGACTTAACTTCCGAGTTCGAGATGGGATCGGGTGTAGCCCCTACGCTATTGTCACCGGAAAATTTGTGTTAGATAGAATAAAACTCTTTTATAAATATTATAAAGTTTCTTCAATACAGGTTAATCAAAAAAATAGTGATTTAATGATTTGTTCAAGTCTCACAACCAATTTAGTATCACTCGACTAAATACATTGCTGTACTTACATCTGTGACCTATCAATCCAGTAGTCTACTGGAGGTTTTCAGACTCTAAAGAGTAGGGAAATCTTATCTTGAGATGGGCTTCGCACTTAGATGCTTTCAGCGCTTATCCCGATCAAACGTAGCTACCCTGCGATGCTACTGATGTAACAACAGGTACACTAGAGGTTTGCCCACATCGGTCCTCTCGTACTAGATGCAGCTTCTCTCAAATTTCCTACGCCCGTAGAGGATAGGGACCGAACTGTCTCACGACGTTCTAAACCCAGCTCGCGTGCCTCTTTAATGGGCGAACAGCCCAACCCTTGGGACCTTCTCCAGCCCCAGGATGAGACGAGCCGACATCGAGGTGCCAAACAACCGCGTCGATATGAGCTCTTGGCGGTTATAAGCCTGTTATCCCCGGAGTACCTTTTATCCGATTAGCGACGACCCTTCCACTCGGAATCGCCGGATCACTAACTCCTGCTTTCGCATCTGCTCGACATGTCTGTCTTGCAGTTAAGCTCCCTTATGCGTTTGCACTCTGCGCACGATTACCGACCGTGCTGAGGGAACCTTTGAGCTCCTCCGTTACTTTTTAGGAGGAGACCGCCCCAGTCAAACTACCCACCAGACACTGTCCTGATACCTGATTCAAGGTATACAGTTAGAATTCAAATGATATAAGGGTGGTATTTCAAGG
>PCDA01000022.1 GCA_002591605.1 Fidelibacterota bacterium | reverse complement strand
GAAAAAATTTCTTCTGTTTTATTATATTCAACTGCTTCACCTAAATACATAACTGCTATTTCAGTTGAAATATGATTTACTACTGAAAGGTCGTGGGCAATAAATAAAATAGTTAAGTTGAATTCATCTTGCAAGTCCATCATTAGGTTAATGACTTGTGCTTGAATAGATACATCCAAGGCAGAAACTGGCTCATCAGCAATTATAATTTTTGGCTCTGTTGCTAAAGATCTTGCGATCCCTATTCGTTGTCGTTGTCCACCAGAAAATTCATGAGGATATCTCATTGCCTGTTCACCTGAAAGGCCAACTTTCTCCATAAGCCATCTAACTTTATCATGCTTTTCAGACTCATTCATATTAGTATGTATATCCATTGGTTCTTTAATTATATCTTGAACAATCATTCTAGGATTTAGTGATGAAAAGGGATCTTGAAAAATCATTTGAATTTGTGGGCGATAGGGTATGATTTCTTTTCTATTTAATTTAAGTAAATCAATATATGAACCATTATCGTTTAATAAAATTTCTCCAGTAACCCTTACGTCCGGCGCTGTAATCTTTAAAACATTTAAAATAGCCTTTCCTAAAGTCGATTTACCAGATCCAGATTCACCTACAATGCCTATAGTTTCACCTTGGCATACAGATAGGCTTAAATCTTTTACTGCATGAACATGCGATACTTCTCTTTGAAGGATTCCTCCAAAGATTGGGAATTCTACATTTAAGTTTTTTACTTTTAAAATTTCGTTATTTTTTTTCATTTTAGTACTTCTGGTTTGCATCTAACAAAATGATTAGGAGTTGCTTCAAAAAGTTCGGGTTCTTCTTTAGTGCCTCCACATGCACAATCTTCAGGATCAAATCTTGAACATAATTTACATCCATCTCCCATATCTAAAATTGAAGGTACCATTCCTTTTAGAGCTTTTAAACGATCAACTTTTTGATCCATTTTAGGTATTGAATCCATAAGAGCTTTTGTATAGGGATGAAGTGGGTTTTTAAATAATTCTTCTACAGTAGCAATTTCCTGAACTTTTCCTCCATACATCACAATAACTCGATCACATGTCTCAGCAATAACAGCTAAATCATGTGTTATAAGTAGAATGGCAGCACCTTCTCTTTTTTCCTTTAGACTAATCATTAAATCGAGAATTTGAGCTTGAATAGTTACATCTAGTGCTGTAGTTGGCTCATCTGCTATAAGAAGTGATGGATTACATAGTAGTGACATAGCAATCATCACTCGTTGCCTCATACCTCCTGAAAATTGATGTGGATACTCATTAATTCTATCTTCGGGGTCTGGTATACCAACTGCTCGAAGCATATCCACACTTTTTTTAGTTGCTTCTTCAAAGCTTAAGCCTAAATGTCTCATTAACACCTCATTCATTTGAACACTTATTTTAAGCACTGGATTTAAAGAAGTCATAGGTTCTTGGAAAATCATGGATATGTCTTTCCCTCTATAATCTCTCATTTCTTCGTAGGATAAATCTAAAAGATTTATACCATTATAAATTATTTCACCGGAAACAATTTTCCCTGGAGGGTCAGGAATAAGTCTATTTATTGATAATGATGTTACTGATTTTCCAGAACCAGATTCACCTACAATTCCTAAAACTTCACCCTTATAAATATCAAAAGATACACCATCAACAGCTTTTGCAGTACCTGCCTCTGTATAAAAGTGTGTATGAAGATCTTTTATTTCAATTAGTTTTTCACTACTCATTATCTTAACCTCGAATGCACTTTGGGATCAAAGGCTTCTCTTATTGCTTCACCTATAAAAGTAATTAAAAATAGGGTTGCTCCAATTGAAAATAGAGGTGACACAATTAGGTGCCAATACTGAAGATTGGTTCTTCCTTGAGCCATCAATTCTCCCCAGCTTGGCGTAGGAGGTTGTAATCCAAATCCAAGATAGTCGAGTGAAACAAGAGCAGATATATATCCAATTATTGCAAATGGAGCAAATGTTATGACTGGAGTAAGTGAGTTCGGTAAAATATGCCTAAACATAACATTCCAGTGACTTTGTCCCATTGAGACTGCAGCAGAAACATAATCTTTTGATTTTTCTCTCAAGAATTCGCCTCTTACATACCATGTAATTCCAATCCAACCAGTAAGGAAAACATACATGGATGCCAAAATATAGACATTTGGCTTAATAAATGTAGCTAAAATCATAAGCATAAATAAAAATGGAATCGACCCATAAATTTCAATTATTCTAAGTCCAAATAAATCAACTTTACCACCAAAATATCCAAGAGTTCCTCCAATGATAACCCCTATTATATATGATAAGAAGCAACACACGATTGCAAAAGTGATTGATATATTAAAACCATATATTAATCGTGACAATACATCACGGCCCTGATTATCTGTTCCCAGTAAATGTTGACTATTAGGAAAATTAGTATATTTATACTTATCAGCTATTCCATTTCCATTCTCATCAATAAAATTTTCTGAAGGATCCCAAACTCCATTTCCATTTACATCAGTAAATTGCTCATCTTTCTCAGAGATAACCTCTTCATATGGATCATAGGGATATAAAGGCATAATAACCCAATTCCCTTTATCCTCTTTTTGATATTGTTTTTTTAGTAGTCTATAATGTGGCTGTCCATATTTTTTTTTGCCTTTAATTTCAAATTGTCCTAAATCCTTTGCCTCAATATTCTTATTACTAAATATTGAGTTAAAAAGTGGAAAATAATATTCATCATTATATTTTACCATTATAGCTTTACTATTAAAAATAATTGGAGCACAGATTGAAAGTACATAGAGTGAAATTAAAATGATTAGAGAATAATATCCTCTTTTTATTGATTTAAATCTATTGATTCGTTTCTGAAGAATTGATTCTGATAAATTTTTATTAGTCATTTTATTTAAACCTTATCCTAGGATCAATTATTGCATAGGTTATATCAGATATCAGATTACCGATCAATAGTATGACAACCTGTATTGCAAGAGCTCCCATCATAATGCTATAATCTTTATCTATTAGAGCATTAAATCCTAAAAGCCCAATTCCATCTATACCAAAAGTTTTTTCGATTAGATAGCTGCCTGCAAGAAAAATTCCAATCGAGGATCCAATACCTGTAGCAAGTGGAATTAGTGAATTTCTTACAGCATGGAAAAATATAACTCTTTTTTCAGATAAACCTTTTGCAAAAGCTGTCCTAACATAATCTTGATTTAGATTTTCCATTAATGAGTTTTTCATAAGCACAGTCATTGTAGCAAAGCTTCCAACCATATAGCACACAATAGGTAAAAATGCATGATGAATTTGATCCTTTATTTTCCCCCAAAGTGATAATTCTGAAAAATCTGGTGAGCGCCATCCATGAAGTGGAAAAATATCTCCTCCAAAGTAAGATAACAATAAAACTCCTAAAGCATATCCAGGTATTGAATATCCTGTAAAAACTATAATACTAGATAAAACATCAAATCTTTTTCCATGCTTTAATGCCTTTAGAATTCCTAGCGGTATACATATTAAATAAACCAGAATTAAACTTGTAAATCCAAAAAAAATCGATATGTGCATTCTTTCTGCAATAAGTGTTGAAACATTTTTTCCTTTTTTCTCAGAGTAACCTAAGAACCCCTGAAAAATCCCATTAAATTCTTTTTTTACCAAGGTCACAGTATTATCAGAATTAACTTTTTCTAAATTCCAATTTGAAAAATACCATGTTGATATTAACTCATGGCTTGGGAGTTCTTGATATTCATTTTGAAAAAATATGTATTTATCAAAATCAAAATTTTCATCAGTTTGAAGTCTACTAACATCAGGTAAACTGTATTTGAGGCCAGCGCCACTTTCTATGATGTTATAAGAGATATTATTATTTTTGTCAACTTCAGATTCTACTAAAATATATTTTTGTAATTGTTTTTTTGAGTTTTCATTTATTTGTACAAAATCAACTGTTTCTCTAAAGTGCTTTCCAATTACTGCAGTTTCTCTTTTATATTCTTTAGGGAAAACACCAAGCCATATCAAGTATCTAATAATTATTGGTTTATCTAAGCCATATTGCATTCGTAAATCTTCAAGTATATCTGGAGATAATTCTGAGCTATTTCCAATTAAATCCGATGACATTGAAACTCCACTTTCTGAAGTTGCATTTGCGCTTTTTAGCTGTGCAACAGCTCTTTCAAATGGACCATCTGGTGCTACTTGAAGAATGAAAAATACCATAAATGTTATTCCAAGAAATGTTGGAATCATTAAAAGTAATCTTCTTATAATATATTGAAACATTTATCTAGTTTAAATTTTTATAGAAATCTACAATTTCGTTTTCGATTGGTATTTTGATACTATTATCTTTTCTTGCTTCAATGAGTTTATTTTTTTTGATTGGGTCTATCCACCAGTAGGAGATTGGAGATAGCCAATTGCCACTATAGCCGATTCCATGCTCAGGCATACCAAATTTATCCCAATTTAAACATCTATATCCGTAAGGTGCACCCCAGCCAAAAGCCCAATGATATTCTTTTGAGGCAATTTCATCAATTTTTTGAAGAATTTTAACTCTTTCGTCCATATTCCAATTTGTATTGTAATCATCAATTAAATTATCAATTTCAGGATTTGCCATTCCTGTAACATTTGTAACATCAAGTTGCTTTGAATATTTAGAATGAAGCATTCCCTCGGGACTGGGTAGGAGTGAACCGGTCCATCCAGCAAATTGAACTTGGAATTTTCTATCCATTAATTTTTCAAATGGATTTTGTAATACCACTAGATTAATTTTTATCCCAATTTCTTCAAGATCTTTTACTAATGGATTAAAAATTCGATCCCAACCTGTATTGATATAAAAGTTTTCAATTTCAAAATATTCCCCATCTTTCGATAGTAATTTATCCCCGGGTTTTTTCGTCCAACCAGCCTCCTTTAATAGTTCAAGAGCAAGATCAGGATTAAAATCCTGCGCAGGGTTATCAGGATTCGCATACTTACTTCTAGGAAACCATGAATTTTTTCGAACATACTCATGATAAAATAATTTATCCATAAGTTTCTCTACATCCCATAAATGACAAAAAGCTTTTCTTACTTTAATATCATCAAAAGGAGCTTCGAGAGTATTAAACGCCAGGCCACCTACGCCCGCAGGAAGAAAATTAATAAACTTCTTTCTTTGAATAAGTCCCCTTTCAATTTCTGGATATTCAGCGGCTACAAACTTCTCTGCCCACCATTGAGCTCTTGAGACCATGTATGTATCATAATCACCCGCAAAAAAACGTTCGACTTCTTGATTTTCATCATTGATAAAAATAAACTCCAAAACATCAAAGTTATATAATCCTGTATTTCTATAGTGATTTGCTGCCCAATAATCTCGCTTTCGATCTAGAACTACCAAACCATTATTTTCCTGAGTGGTTCTTTGATTATTTAAAAGATAAGGACCGGATCCAGGCATCATTTCGAACTGATATGCATCTATATATTCTGCTCCAGTAGTTTTATTTAAATAATATGAAGGGTATACCATTATGCTAGAAAAACTATATAAATTTCTCCATTCAGTTTTTTTAGCTTTTACGCTCACGATATATTTGCTTTTGGCTTCTGGCATATTGAATTTTTCACTCCAAAAAGTATACACATTTGGATCGCCATGGCCTTCATCGATAAGAATTTTATAGGTGGCTACAACATCTTCAGCGGTTACTTCTTTCCCATCAGAAAATCTCGCCCTAGGATCTATTCTAAATAAAAAAGTCAATGAATCGGATTCTACTTTCCAGTGAGTTGCTAGGGCTGGTTCTAGTTTGAAAGTTTCAGAATCAAACGTTAATAGTGGCTCATAAATTAAGCTTTCAAGAGCACTATTAAATTGCGATCTAGTCTCTTTACCAAATGCTCTTAGAGTATTTGGAAAAACCATATCAGCTAAAAATCTTAGTGTGTCACCTTTCACTGCATTTGCATCTCCTGAAATATTTGGAGATAAGTTTGTAGTCCAACCCTGACTCTCAGCAATACTCTCAAAACCAAATCCCCCATCAGCTTTAGAATCAGATAAGGATTGACTTTGCTCTTGGTATTTATTTGATGTATCAAACTTTTTATACACCTTCTGATCATCACTATTGCAGGCAATAGTAAATAAAATTGCTATAGATATAAAAACTAACTTTAAATTAAATCGCATAATTTCTCCTAAATGTCCTATAATAATATGGAATGGCCTAAACTTAATAATATCTTTTTAATTCTCGAAGATTAAAAACAGATAGAATGATAAGTATTAAATATTTAAATTATTTCAATATTAATAGGGTGATTTTATGAATTTAGTTGAGATTATAAGCAAAATAGATTTAGATGCTGAATGGTTTGGTTTAAGAGAGTACAAGGAAAACACCACATACCATGTTATAAGAGATAAAAATCCATTATCCAATGAGACTTCAATAGACCATGGTATTATGGTTGAGGTGCTAAAAAATGGTCAGTTTGGATATTGCGCTACTTCAGATTTATCATTAAGTGGAATTCAGCGTGCAGCCACAACTGCGCAAGAGAGTGCAGTAAGAGCTTCAAAATATTCTGTATTTTCGTTTGAAAGCAATGTTCGTCCAAAGTCTAAAGGTGAATATTTAACTCCGCTAGAATTACCTTTTGATTCGTTAAGCGCTGGAGAGATAAATGATATCCTTATGAAGGCGAATGATTGGTTATTAAATGATAGTAGAATCATGTCTGTTTCAGCTATGGCAATGTTAGTTGAAACAACTATTAACTATGCTTGCTCAAATGGTAGCGACATTCATCAAAAAATTAATATTGTTGGTTCTGACTATTCTGCTACTGCAAAAAGTGGTCAAATTATACAAACTAGAACAGATGGAAGGTCCGGCAACCAAATGGGACTTGAAAGATTTAATCAGGATTTAGTTAGAGAAAAATGCAATAAGGTTTCCTCACAAGTCATTGAGCTCATTGAAGCTGAACAATGTCCCACAGGTGAAATGTCTTTGGTCCTGGCGCCAGACCAAATGATGTTACAAATTCATGAAAGCATTGGTCATCCTCTAGAAATAGATAGAATTCTTGGTGATGAAAGAAATTATGCAGGGTGGAGTTTTGTACAGCTTGAAGATTTTGGTAAACTGCAGTACGGATCTGATTTAATGAATGTTACTTTTGATCCTACTATCTCAAATGAAATGGCATCATATGGTTTTGATGATGGTGGTTTTAGAGCTAGTAAAGAGCACCTCATTAAGGATGGTGTTTTATTGCGGGGTTTAGGAGCGCTTGAAAGTCAAGAAAGGAGCGAAGTCCCAGCTGTAGCAAACTTTAGATCCTGCTCATGGAATCGTGCACCAATTGATAGAATGGCAAATTTAAACTTAGAAGCTGGAGATTCAAGTTTTGAAGATATTATATCTTCTGTTGAGTATGGTGTTTATATGGAAACAAATCGCTCATGGTCAATAGATGACTATAGAAATAAATTTCAATTTGGATCAGAGTACGGGAAATTAATTGAAAATGGAAAAATAACAAAAACTCTAAGAGATCCAAATTACAGAGCAATTACTGTTCCATTTTGGAACAGCCTTTCAAAAGTTGGAGACGAATCCACTTTTGAAGTTCATGGCACTCCAAATTGTGGTAAAGGAGAGCCCAATCAGGTAATTAGAGTTGGACATGCATCTCCAATTTGTTTATTTGATAACATCCAAGTATTTGGTGGAGCATAGGAGAAAATCATGAAAGAATATTTTTTTAATATATCAGAAAAAGTAATTAACACCTTATCTAATGATGAGCATTTGACTATATCTATAAACGGTGAAAACAGTGAATTCATTAGAATTAATAATGCAAAGGTAAGACAAATTGGGACGGTAGCTGATGCATCGATGGGTATGGAATTAATAAAAAATAATCGTAAAGTTCAAATGTCTTTTACTATTCAAAGAGATATGGAAAAAGATTATAAGATTATAATTGATTATTTAGATACAATGCGGAAAAATATTGTATCCTTACCTCAAGACCCTCTTTGTGTTTTACCAGAGAATCATGGTTCTTTAGATGAAGAATATACTGGACATCTTTTAAATCCAAAAGAATCAGTAGATGCTTTGTTGCCAGTTATGAGTGGCGTTGACTTAATTGGGATATGGGCTTCCGGAGATGTTTTTTTAGGTAATACAAATAGTGCAGGGCAAAAAAATTGGTTTTCTACTGAAACATTCTCGCTTGACTATTCATTGATTAATCCATTGAAAAAAATGGTTAAAGAGACATATGCTGGAACTCATTGGGATCAAAATGATTACGAATCATTTATTAATTCATCTAAAGAAAAATTATCTATGCTAAATGAAAAATCTAGAAAGATTAAGCCAGGTTCATATCGAACCTATATTGCTTCAGCTGGTGTATCTGATCTTATTGATATGTTTTCTTGGGGTGGAGTAAGTGAAAATTCTATAAGGAAAGGGCGTAGCTCATTTATTAAAATGAGAGATGAAGGTAAATCGTTATCTCCATGTTTTTCTTTAAAAGAAGATTTTTCATCTGGGACTGTACCTCGATTTAATAGTAATGGAGAAATATCAGATATTGAATTGCCTCTTATTATCGATGGCGCATTAAAAAATACTTTAATCTCAACTAGAACTGCTAATGAGTATAATCTTTCGACCAATTTTGCTTCCCAGGGGGAATACCTTAGATCTCCAGTTATGAAAGAAGGTCTTGTTGAAGAACAAGACATTTTAAAGGAACTAAATACAGGTGTCTACTTATCGAATCTTCATTATCTGAATTGGAGTGATCAGCTTGGAGGTAGGGTGACTGGTATGACTAGGTATGCTTGTTTTTGGGTTGAAGATGGTGAAATAATATCGCCTATTGATGATATGAGATTTGATGATACGATATATAATTTCTTTGGTGATAAGTTAGAGTCAGTTACTAGCAAATCAAGATTAAATCCAAGTGTTGGAACATATGGTGGAAGAAATTTAGGTGGAGTTCACTGTCCAGGTATCATTTTAAAATCTTTTGAACTAACTCTTTAATACAATTAGTGTCATGAATTTAATACCTATCATTATAATGATTAATGCTGTATTCTCATATTGTGTAACTTTTGAAGTTGATATTTCTAATGCTGAAATCCCAGATGGTAATTTTATAGTTTTAATGAATGGATCATGGAATAGCTGGGATTGGGGCTATCAGTTAGATGAAAGTGATGATGCTAACATATATTCTGGTACATTTTGTGGATTTGAAAATGGAGAATATCAGTACATTCATTCTATTACTGGTGATTTTGACTCTTGGTCAGGCTGGGGTTTAATTGGAAATCCACCTTTAGCTTCAGATTGTGATTTTAATCCTAATGACAGTTATCAAAACTATGGATTTACAATAAATGGAAGTGATGTAGTAAATCAATTAAATTCATGGAATTGCTGTGGAGTAAATGAATGTTCAGATTGGGATGGATGTAATTCTGGCGCGCTTCAAACTGATCAATCATATTTATATGGAAGATTTGAAGTAAGAATGAAATCCGCAGATGGAGACGGACTAGTAAGTTCATTCTTCACTTATAATACCAATTGGGATTCTGGATTAGGTAATTTGAATTGGAATGAAATTGATATTGAAATGACTGGAAATCGTGATAGTACTGTACAATTTACAACTCATCATCCAGGAACCCCAAATTCATGGTCATATGGTGAGATAATAGATGTTGATTTTAATCCCCATGAAAGTTTTCATGATTATGCATTTGAATGGACTCCAGATTATATTGCATGGTTTGTAGATGGAGATGAAGTTTATTCCCAGGGAACATCTATTATTGATGATATGAATTTTTCTCAAAAAATTATGATGAATTTATGGCCAGCTGTTTGGGAAAGTTGGGTTGGGACTTGGGATGAAAACGATACTCCTAAGCATGCCTATTATGATCATGTAAAATATTATAGTTATAACCCCGGATTGGGAGACTATGGTACTAATAATAATTTTTCATTATTATGGGAAGATGACTTTAATCATTTTAATCAAATTATTTGGGAAGATAACTCTAGCGGTTCTTTCAATGGGAATCTATGTTCTTTTAATCCACAAAATACAAACTATTACAATGGCTATTTAATTTTAAGTTTAACTGATATTAATGATGATATTAATTGCAATGAAGTTAATGGAGACTTTAATCATGATAATAGTTTAGATGTTATAGATCTTGTTACTGTTGTTAATTCTATATTATCATCAGCATCAATTGAACTATGTCAATTTTTAGCTATAGATCACGATTGCAACGACTCTGTAGATGTTTTGGATATCATTCATTTTTTAAATGAAATTATTGATAGCTAGGCTAAGCCAGATTGACCAGATATATTATTAAAGTTTACGTCAAAATTTGATGTCGCAATTTTCCATTTATCTTTATGAGTTTTAGAAAAAATTAAATCTTTTGAACTTGGCATAATAATCCAATCCCCATTATCAAGTTCTTGCTCAAGCTGTCCCGCATCCCATCCAGAATAACCCATGATTAATCTAAACTGACTTGGCCCATTACCATTTTTTATATCATTGATTATATCTTTGCTATATGATAATGCAGCAGTATTTTCAATTATCATGGTTTCATTTTTTTTATAATTACAATCATGAAGAATGAAGCCTTTATCAGGAGACACTGGCCCACCAAAATATACATTATAACTTTCATTAGTCGCTAAGAGTCCAAAATCATTTAGAATATCTTTGTTTTGATTTCCTTCTAATGGCTTATTTATTATAAGTCCCATTGTACCTTCTTGATTATGTTCACAAATATATATGACACTTCGACCAAATATTGGATCGTGGCTTAAATGTGGCATATTAATTAAAAATGAATTTGAAAGATTTTTCATACTTTAATTCTACAATTTGTTGTTAAAATATTAAAGAAAAATATTAAGTTCTAATATGAAAATGATATTTAAATTAATGATATTATATTTTTTCTTTTCTTGCGCTGTTCAAGGTCCAATTCCGGGTGGTCAGATTGATGAGTCAGGTCCAAGACTCATTANAATATTTCCTGAAAATTTTTCTAATGATTTNTTAGATGATCAAAAGATTATATTANTTTTTGATGAANCAATTAANCCAAACACTTTAAATAANTCATTTCAAATTTCCAATAGTGANTTTAATGTTAAAGCTANAGGNAAAAAAATTATCATNAGACCTAANAATAAGTGGGATATAAAAAAANCTTTGAATATTAATNTTAATNGAAATTTATCTGATTNCTACAATAATTCTATGGACTCTCCATTAAGTATATATTTTTCATTTGGCTTTGANATCNCAANAGGNTCNGTTATTGGAAAACTTTTNGATTNTANNAANTTNTATAANCAAAACTCTAATCGTCGCTTCTAANTCTGATTTNTATGAANTGGGTNTNTATAAANTNATTAATAATNATAAGGTTTTAATTTCAAANACNCAAACAGATATAGAATCAAATTTNAGTTTTAANGCATTGGAAGATGGAAATTATTTTATTATTGCNGTACAAAANAGNATTAANAACCCNNNAGATGATTTNACNNAAAANAANTTTTCAGTTTATAATAAGNATATTGAAATTGATAAAAATAATCTTNANTATGANNTTAAATTGAATATAGGNCNNCCAGTANCNAAAAATGAAATTTCTGCAATGAATTTCATTAATAAATATTATGTTAAGTATGANTTNAGCGATGGNTCTCACTTATTTGGAATTATTGATACNGTATACAATAATTTTGATATGGATTTTTCTGGNATNNCTCTTTCCTCTCAANTAGAATTAGAAAATGAATTTGAANAATATTTAACTAATTCATTTNATTATATNATNCCNGAAATAAATGATACAATNAANCCTAAAATAATTTCTTGTGNATTCAATGATTCTNTNNTGTCTGTTNATGTTTCAGAGCCTTTAGTAGAATTTTACTCNGANAGTATATTTTATCANATTTNTAATGATTCAATAAATGAATTTATANTTGGCNCTTTTTANGAAATAGNTTCTAATCCATTNAANAAANCNANAATTAATATNCCANTNCCNTNAGAATCTGAAANTATCTCTCATATTTATTTTAAAGAGGGATATATTAAGGATTTATCAAANAATTNCATGGATNACTCNTTTNTAGATNTNAAATCNTGTACNNAAAAATCAAATTTAAANAATAATGANCAATTATCAAGGAGGAGACTTATCNGGTTCAGTNTATNCATCTCATGANAATCAATTGGTTGCTATTNTTTATAATNNAGAAACNGGNAAANCATGGNAAACATTNATTTTAGATAATAANTATTCNTTCTTGAATATTCCAGCNGGAGAATATTTTTTACAAATATATGAACAATATAATNCTGANTCTAATAAGGTTTCTTTAAAGTTTTTTCCTGGAAGTTGGACNCCATTCATNCNNTCATCTNATTTNTCAGATTATNTNGGCCCTATTGAAGTAAGAAAAAATTGGAAGATTAANGGNNTTGATATTAACTTNGATTAANNANAAATTNAATTATGAAAACANCAAAAAATTTAAGAANNACATATAANGAATTAAAGGAAGTNTTTGANANGCTAAACTATAAAGTAGTTTTAGATAANGGNAANTTTAATACAGGTTATTGTTTATTNGAACATGAAAAAATNATNGTTGTTAACAANAANAAGCCATACGAGAATAGAGTTAAAATTTTATCATCCATTCTTTCAAAAATNGATACAGATGACATATATTTAAAACCTAAAATNCGTGAGTTNATGATTAGTTATAANAANTANNTCATGAAATTAAATAAAAATATAAAATTACTTTTTTCATTTTTGAATAAGGTAGTATATTCGTTGACAAATTTAATTCCGGTATAGCTCAGTTGGTTAGAGCAACGGACTGTTAATCCGTGTGTCCCTGGTTCGAGTCCAGGTACCGGAGCAAAAAACCCTTGATTATTCAAGGGTTTTTTTTTCTTTAAAATATTGGGGCCCCTATGTAGGGGCCCCTAGAAAAAGCAAGATGAGGAGGAGATTAGAGAATTAACGGATGATTCTTGCTCTTCCTAAATTATTTTAATTTATTAAATATAATCGTTCACANACAAAATAAATTTAATTTCTCCTCAATTATTTTTTTAAATTTTAAAGAGATTCTTTATTTTGATCGAAAATTATGTAAATTTTAGGAAATAGAAGGAGTCGTAATATTATTTTATTAATTCAGATATTTTTTATTTCATTTATTTTATTCTCCCAGGAAGTATACGAAGGATATACTCTTTTTACTCCAATAACTGAGGGGCCAAATGGTGGAGGAGATAATTACACAAGATTAATCGATAATTATGGAAATATTATAAATCAGTGGAATCATGAGTCTTGTGCAGCTACTACTGCTTACTTGTTGGAGGATGGTTCTTTAATATGTCCAATGAAAGTTGAAAATCCGTTTATGGTAGGGGCGGCATATGGTGGAAAAATAGTAAAATATAACTGGAGGGGTGATATAATATGGGAGTATTCATATTCAGATACCAATCATCTTCAACATCATGATATAGAGCCGATGCCCAATGGGAACATTCTATTATTATCATGGGATCGCAAAACCTATCTTGAAGCAATTAACGCAGGTAGAGAAGATATTGAAAGTGATATATGGCCAGATAAAATTGTTGAGGTTGAATTGATAGGTAACAATGAAATTAATATTGTTTGGGAGTGGACCTTTTGGGATCATTTAATTCAAGATTTTGATTCTACGTTATCTAACTATGGTGTTATTTCAGATCATCCTGAGTTACTTGATATCAATTTAGTAAGTCTTGATCTTGCAGCATTGGGATATTCAGATTGGACACACTCGAATTCCATTGATTATAATGAAGAATTAGATCAAATTTTAATTTCTTGCCGAAATATGCATGAAATATATATAATTGACCATAGCACAACTACTGAAGAAGCTGCAAGCCATTCTGGTGGGAATAGTGGTATGGGTGGCGACATATTATATAGATGGGGGAATCCTATGAATTATAATCGTGGAAATCAGCAAAATAGAATGCTTATTGGACAACATGATGCAAATTGGATTGAGAATAGTTTTCCTGGAGAANGTAATATTTTAATATATAATAATGGATCTATCACTAGTTTTGGACAAGATTTTACACAATCTTCTATTGTTCAAATAGAACCACCTATTAATGAATATGGTATTTATGAAATTGATGAAGTGCATTCATATTTTCCACTTGATTATAATTGGAGTTATACTGACGATTTTTTTTCTCATATAATGTCTGGTGCTAGAAGACTAGAAAATGGTAATACTTTAATTGTTCCTGCAACTGAAAATAAAATTTTTGAAATAAATTATGAAGGAGAAATTGTTTGGGAGTATTTACATAATGAAGTTGGTCATAATTCAATTTCAAAAGCGTTCAAGTATCCTTTAGATTACCTAAGATCGGGAAGTTTGTTGTTTGGGGATGTTAATTTTGATCAGAATATCGATATTTTTGATATTTTATTTATAATTAATTATATTCTTGAAATAAACCAAATGGCTCAGAGTCAAATATACGTATCAGACGTTAATAATGATCAAATTGTAACTATAGATGATATTATATATCTAGTATTACTTATTATTAATTAAGATTATTATGGAACAAATATTTGTATTAGACTTTCAATATATAAGGATAACTATGAAAAAGATATCATACACAGCTAANATTTCAATATTAATTTTATTTCCTTTATTCATTTCTGGATGCTATACGATAATTAATCCTCCTGAAGACTATAGCGATTACCAAAATAATGATAGCTATAGTAATACAGATACATTGAAAGTTGATGGTAATTATACTATTATAAATAATTATGAATCTAATGATCAAGAGGTATGTTGTAATTACGGTGATTGCCATGATTGGCCATGCACTGGGCACTACCATGGACATCATCAAGGTCACCATTATGGTCATTATCATGGGTATGGATATTTTTACCATAGCCATCATCATCACTATTATGATAATGGTTATCACTATGGATTTCATGATGGGTACTGGTGGGGCTATGAAGATGGATATGATGATGGATGGAATGACAATGAAGATTATAATAATGATTACGATGACTCAAATAATGATTATGGTAACTCATCNAATAATACTATTGAAAGACGCGAAAATAGTTATAATCCAGAACAAGAAGAGATTGAAATTGGACAAGATGATAACTATGATCAGAATGACGAACAAATTGACGATAGTACCTCAAATGATATTATAAGTATAGAAAAAGATTTAATNATTGAACCGTCAATNCCTAATGANAATTCAGATAATAGTGAGAATTCNCNATATGAAAGAAAGTATAATGTGAATNANAATTCATCTCCAGTAATTAACTATGAAAGCATTTTAGAGGAAGATAAGAAGGTTAAGCATAAAACTAGAAAAAGAAATAGTGCAGCATTTGATATTGCTAAAATAATTATCACTTCAATTTCAAATTCAAAAAAATCAAAAAGCGATAAGTCTTCAATTTCAAAATCTAAAAATAAAAAAAAGGACAAATCTTCCACTAAAAAAAATAAANAGAAAGATAAGTATAATTCTAATAGTAAAAAGAGTTCAAAAAAATCTTCAAATGAAAAGCGTGGGATATAACAATGAAAAAATATGTATTTATTTTTTTTATAATTAGCTCACAGATATTTGGACAAAATCCAATAGATGCATTAAGACCTTTTTGGGGATATGAATACTCACAAGTTTTATCTAATAGTATTGGAAATGCAACAGTTGCATCAGGATATATAACTCCTGGATTAACATCAAACCCAGCAAATATTGCAGCTATTCAATTTGGCTATTTTCAATTAAACTTTTCTAATAGTGGATATAATAGTAATTCTTCAAGCGTCACAAATACTGGTTTCAATGGTATTGATCTTGTTCATCCTGTTAAGGTATTTAGAGGAAGATTAGTGTATAGTTTAGGTGCTCATAAAAGATCTGATTTTATTTCTAACTATCAAAATAATACATCGAGATTTAATGAAAAAGGAAAACTCACCTCATATCATGTGGCTGCAGCATTAGAATTTGCTAGAAATTTATACTTAGGAGCAGATTTTAAATTTCTGTATGGTGATAATGAGATGACTGTGTTGGGAAATGATAAAACATATTATTNTAAGCCTAGATATTCTGGTTCAAATATTACCTTAGGATTATTACATATATTATCTAAAAATTTTCAATATGGGTTATCAGTTGATATGCCAACATCTTTATCAGTTAAAGAAAAGTATATAGAAACTAATTATCCAAGTGATGGAAATACGTTTTCACAAGTATATAATTATGAGGCAATAAAACCTATTACATTACATTTCGGTGCAGCTCTTTTATTAAAATCAGTAAATTTTTTTTATGAGGGCAAACAAACAGATTGGAGTAATTTAGAGTTTGACTCTAATGAAATTGTTGAACTAGATGGAACTCCTGCTTCAATTTTAATTAATGAAGAGATTAGAAATATATATACCTCAACAACATCGCATCATTTTGGAACTGCTATAAAATTAAGAGATACTCCAATCAACTTATTTTCTGGTTATCAATATATACCTACACCCTTTAATAGTGTTGATGAAGAAAATATAAATGAAGTTTTTGCACGTCATGCATATAATTTTGGTATTTCTTTGTCCCTTCAAAAGAATATTACCATCCAAGGATCATATGAAAATTACAACATAGATATAGCCGATGAATCAAATAATTTTGAAAGAATATCGATTGGCTTGTCTTTACATGATCTTTCGGGGTTCTGGAATTAGTAAATCTAAAATCCCATATCCATTCCACCGTCACCCATAGCACCTTCACGTTGAAATGATCTTNTTTGTTTCTCAAGTTCACCAAAATTATACTTTATTGATATAGAGTAGGTTCTTCCATTTCTTGAGCTACTCAAATCAGTATATTCCTCACCACCTGAATATCCAGGTGCGATATAGTCGATACCATCTATTAGAGGTTTTGTACGTGTCATTGAAAACCCCCCACCATTAAAAATATTATCAATATCGAATGAAAGTCTTACTCTTTTTTCAAATAGAGATTTTGTAATTCCAATATTTGCCCATATTGTACCCTTATTTCCAAACATTGAACCGTAATCATCGGCGCTTTTCGTGTAGTAGTATCCAAATTCAAATCCAAAGTATTTAATATATTTTTCGGGCAAATTAACTTTACCATACATATTTAATCCTTTATTAACTCCATTAAGCTCAGAGTCGTCAGATCCATCTTGAAGATCATTATACCAAAACCCTCCACCTATAGTTTGACCCATTATCATAAAGAAGTACTCTAAACCATAGCTTTTTGCTCTATCTGCATTTGCAAAAGTAACAACATCAAAATTTTCATATGAGTTATCACTATACCACTCAATTTTATCTCTGACTTCATTTAAATATAAATTAGTATAGAAAAATCCCATTGGNATTGGAGATTTAAATGATAATTCATAGTTTGTAGAATATTCAGGTTTCAAATTAGGATTTCCAACAAAAATAAAATTATTGGAGTGTATATCTCTAGGGAAAGGTCTAATTTGCCTTGATCCTCTGTGATGTCCTCCACCAGGTCTTTCGACTCTTGAACTTATTGCAAATTGCAGACTTTGTTTTTCTGTAATATTATAAGTTAGGTGTAAGCTCGGATATAAACTTGTATAATTATCTTTTAAATCAGTATTATTATTGTTCTCTAAAATTTGAGCATATGCTCCAATCTGATCTGAATCGCTTGATGTAAGCTCACAATTTTGACAGCCACTTGTTATACAATCATCATATGTATCAAATTCTTCCTCATTGCAATACCAGGCATCAGGCAAGCCAGTAAAAACAATATTTTTATCAATATACTCTGTTCTAATTCCAGGTTTTATACTCCATTTATCATTAATTTGCGCATTGTATTCAAAAAATATGGCATGAATGTCTCTTTTGTATTTATAAATATTTTTTCCGGTTACTGATTCTACACTATCTACATATAATGAATAAAACATAGTCTCATCATTATTTCCTCCACCAAAACTATAACCNAATTCAAACTTTGAATTATCATTTAGGGGAGATGAATATGAAAGGTCAAATTCTTGAGATTGAAGTTTACTTGAATGAGATGATAAGCTCTCATTACCACCTTGTATTACGGTTTCAGACCCCTCATCAATTGGATGAGTATCAAAAGAATATGATAATGACAATTTTTTATCAGGATTATCATAAGATTTATCAGCTGAAAATGAAATTCCTATTTCATAATTTTTATCAGATTCTTCTTCATTTGAAATTTTTGTTGTTGGGATTGGTTCATAACTATTTTCCAGGCCTGTTTCACTGGAACTGTAATTATTATATCTAGATTCTAGATTTAAAGTTAAATCATCATCTATGTAATAATCTGATCCCAATCGTAAAATTTGCCCCCTCTTCTTTTTTTGACTATCCCAATCAAAATAAATATTATTAGTAAGATCTTCTAATGAATCACTTGTAAAAGTAGTATATGATTTTCTGTAACCACTCCGATCCCTATATCGTAAACTATTTGAGTAAGAAGTATAGACATTAAATTTTTCTGTTTTATAATTTGAACTTATCGAAAGTCCTCCCATATCCAAAAAATCATGGTTTTTATTTTTCTTTGTAAATAATTTAATTTCACCATTAAAACCCCGATCTTTAT
>PCDA01000021.1 GCA_002591605.1 Fidelibacterota bacterium | reverse complement strand
ATTTTAATATGACTAGAAAATTATAGTATGAATAAAAAGCAAAAACGAAAAATTCAAAGAGATAAACTAAAAAGAGTTTTTACCTATGCTAATATATTGAGCTTTTCAAGAATTTTTATGGCTATTCCACTAGTGATGGCTTTAGATGGTTATTGGTTTGAAGAGTCATCTAGAAACATGGTGTGTTTTATTATAATGATAGCTATATTCTTATCAGATGTTTTAGATGGCCCCCTAGCAAGATGGACAGATCAAGTTACTAATTTAGGTAAAATTGTAGACCCAGTTGCAGATAAAATCTGTATGATGGTAGTTCTTATATATTTAATTCAAGATCAAACATTTGGTTATTTATTTTTTATATATTTTATTCTTATAACAACTAGGGATACTTTTTTGGTTATAACTGCTACATATTTGATCCAGCATCAAGAAGATTATTTTGAGGCTCTCATTTCTGGAAAAATATTTATTTTCACTTCGGTGGTCATGATGGTAGTCTTTGTATTTCCTTCACCAGATTACATTCGATTAGGGTCTTATATAGTAAGTGTTTTATTCTTTATAATAAGTTCATATTATTATTATCAAAATTTTAAAATAAGTTTTAAAAGGATTAATGATGCTAGGAATTTTTAAAAAGACATTTAAAGGACTTGAAAAAACTCGTAAAAAAGTAGCGAACGCATTTTCTTTAATTTCTAATAAAAGTTATTTAGATGAAAGTGATATTGAACTGCTAGAAGATAGCTTATATCAAGCTGATATAAGCTATCCTATCATTGAAAATGTTGTTGATGCACTCAAAGTAAAGGATTCTTCAAGTATTAACTGGAAAGATAGGGCGCATAAAGTTCTTTTATCAAAATTAGCAATAAGCCAAAATGCTGACGATATTAAAAAAGTTATAATTCTTGTAGGAATTAATGGCTCCGGAAAAACTACTTCAGCAGCAAAACTTGCACAATATTACAGCTCAAATGGAGAGAAGGTATGTCTCGTTGCTGGTGATACTTATAGAGCAGCAGCTGTAGAACAGATTGAAACATGGTCAGATAGACTAAATGTTAGATTAGTTCAAAATCCAAATACAACAGACCCCGCTTCAGTTGCATTTGATGGGGTTGAGTCAGGGATGTCAAGAGGTGAAAGGGTTATTGTGGATACTGCAGGAAGGCTTCATACTTCAACAAACCTTATGAACGAGCTTGAGAAGATACATAGAGTTATTTCTAAGGTTACAGATCAAATAACTACTCTAATGGTAATTGATGGAAACATTGGTAAAAATTCTCTTATGCAGCTTGAGCACTTTAATAAATTTTTAAATATTGATGGAATAATTATAACTAAACTTGATGGAACAGCAAAGGGTGGTGTGGCACTAACTGCTATAAGTGAGTATAATATTCCTGTATACTTCATTGGTGTAGGAGAGGGGAGTGATGACCTTATTCCATTTATACCTGATGATTATTTAAAATCTATACTCGGATATGAAGGTGAGTAACGAAGAAAATAAAATATCTTTAGTTACACTCGGGTGTGCAAAAAATCTAGTGGATACAGAAATACTAGTAGGTGGTCTTAAAAATAATTCATACAAAATTGTAGAAAAGCCACTTGAATCTGATGTGGTAATTGTTAATACTTGTGGTTTTTTAGATAAAGCAAGAGAAGAGAGTGTTGATACTATTCTTGATCTAGGAAGACTAAAAAAAGAAGGTAAGATAAAAAAACTTATCGCTATGGGATGTTTTACAGAACGATATGGAGATGCTGTTGAAGATGAAATTCCCGAGGTTGATAAAGTATTTGGGTCTGAGCAGCATGCTAGTGTTTTAACTTATTTAACTGGTAAGGATTTCCAGCGAAATGATCCAGATTTTCAAAGATCTACATTGACCCCAAAGCACTATGCATATTTAAAAATTTCTGAGGGCTGTGATAATGTTTGTAGTTTTTGCTCTATCCCATTGATGAGAGGATTGCAACAAAGTCAGCCTATCGCTTGGAATGTAATGGAAGCAAAAAGATTGGCTCAAAGTGGAGTAAAAGAGTTACTTGTTATTGGTCAAGATACAACAACATATGGATGGGATTTTGATAAGAAAAAAGGAATACATGATCTTTTTGATGAGCTTGATGATGTTGATGGAATTGATTGGATTAGATTCCATTATGCGCACCCAGCTCATTTGAATAATAGAATGATTAAGAGATATTCATGTTTAAATCGATTAATACCCTATATTGATATGCCAGTTCAGCACGGTTCAGCAAAAATGTTAAAAGATATGCGTAGAGGACTTGGACCTGATGGAATTAAGAAAAGAATCGATAATCTTAGAAATGCTAATCCAAATATCGCGATTAGAACATCCATGATAGTTGGGTTCCCTGGAGAAGGAGATAAAGAGTTTAAGGAGCTTCTTGATTTTATTGAAGAGGTTCAATTTGATCGATTAGGTGTATTTACTTATTCAGAAGAGGAAGGCACTCATGGAGCTGAGGTTTTTGAGGATGTCATTCCAGCTGAGGTAAAAGATCAAAGAAAAGAGCAGGTTATGATGCTGCAGCAAAATATTAATTATAGAAAAAATAAAAATTTAGTGGGTACAACCCAAAAAGTTCTTGTAGATATTGCTAACGAGCAAGGTACTTCACTAGGAAGGACTTATAGGGATTCACCTGAAATTGATAATTATGTGAAAATTAAAGGCAAGGTTCAGCCGGGTGAGTTTTATAATGTTAAGATTACAGATGCGATGGAGTACGACCTTATCGGAGAGATTTGTGAATGAATTTTAAGATTTTAGGAATTGAGCATGTGGCCATAGCGGTTAGTAGTTTAAAAGAACCTTCAAAGGTTTTTGGAGATATTTTAGGTATTGATAATACCTCTACTGAGGAAATTGTAGATCAGAAGGTCGTTACTGATATTTTTGATACGGGCAGAGGAAAGGTTGAGTTGTTAGAGGCAACATCTGAGCATTCTCCTATAAGTAATTTTATAGAAAAAAGAGGCAATGGTTTACACCATATTGCATTTCTTGTGGATGACTTGGAAATAGCTCTTAAAGATTTAGCAGAATCGGGGATTGATTTGATTGATAATTCGCCAAGAATTGGCGCAGAGGGTATGTTAATTGCATTTTTACATCCTAAATCCACATGTGGTGTATTAGTCGAGCTTTGTCAAAAACCTTAGGTCGCTATAAATGAATGACCATATAAAGGGGAAACTATCTTCTATCCCCACTTTACCGGGAATATATTTCTATAAAGATAAACGAAACCAAATTATCTATATTGGTAAGGCAAAATCACTACGAAATAGAGTACGTTCATACTTTACCTCAACACATAAAAAAGATGCAAAAACTCAAGTGCTTGTAAGGAATATAGTTGATATTGATTATCTAGTCGTACGTTCTGAGACTGAAGCGCTTCTAACAGAGTCAAACCTGATCAAACAACACAGACCTCGATATAATGTATTTTTAAAAGATGATAAAACGTTTCCATATATAAGAATTTCAAATGAAGATTATCCAAAAATAGAAATAATCAGGATGAAGAATCTTCAGCAAGATGAGCATACCTACTTTGGCCCGTATACGGATATCAGATATTTAAGAAAAGTTATGAAATCTATTCACAAAATTTTTCCTGAAACAAATGAAACTTTAACTCACCTAAAGATTGCTGATGTGGTATCTATAGATGACTATCAGGAAGTAATAAAAAAAATAATTTTATTCCTAAAGGGAAGAAGTAACGAGGTGAGAGATGCAATTAAGAATAAAATGAATCAATTGAGTAAAGATATGGAGTATGAAGAGGCTGCAAAGTACAGAGATCAGCTTGAAGCGGTTGAAAATTTCATGTTGAATGAGAAAAAAATAACTCATGATTTTATGGATCGCGATATCATTTGTATTTCTGCGGAGGGAAGTATGGGGGTTAGTATGCTCATTAGAATACGAAATGGTCACCTCATTGGTAGGAATAGATTTAATATGAGTGTCAATGACGATAGTGATATTGTTGGTATTACAGAAAGTTTTATCAAACAGCATTATAGTTCAACAATGGATTATCCCAAAGAGATTTTACTTGATGTTAATCTTAAAGATAGATCTAATCTAGAAGATTGGCTTTCAGGCTTAAAGACATCTAGTTTNAAGATATTAAATCCACAAAGAGGTGAGAAGTCCCAACTGGTAAAAATGTGCCGTAGAAATGCCGATTTACAGCTTAAAGATCAGGTTTCTAGAAAAATAAAAAGGAAAGAAGTAGTTTCTAAAACAATAGAAAGCTTACAGCGTGATCTTGATATGCAGGCACCTCCTCGAAGAATAGAGGCCTTTGACAATTCAAATATTCAAGGTAAATATCCTGTTGCTGGTATGGTGTGTTTCATTGATGGAAAGCCCCGGAAAGGTGAATATAGAAAATTTAATATTAAAACCGTTGGCGGTATTGATGATTTTGCCTCAATGAAAGAGGTAGTCTTTAGGAAATATAAAAGGGCTCTTGATGAGAGCACAACACTTCCTGACCTTATACTGATCGATGGAGGTAAGGGACAGTTATCTGCTGCTAAAAGCGCACTAGATGATTTGGGGCTTGATTACATACCAATTATCGGTCTTGCTAAGAAACTTGAGGAAGTGTTTAAGCCGGGACTATCTGAAGCCCAGAATATACCAAAGACATCTCCAGGACTATTTTTACTTCGCAAGATTAGAGATGAAGTGCATAGGTTTGCAATTAGCTTTCATCGTAGCAAACGCGATAAAAGTATGATAAGCTCAATTTTTGAAGATATAAAAGGAATGGGTAAGGTGAAAATTAAAAAGCTTTGGACTGTATTTGAAAGTCTTGAGCAGATTGCCAAAACAAATCCTGAGAAGATTATGGAAAGTCTTAACGTTTCTGAAGATATCGCAAAAGAAATAATTAAAAAATCAATAAAATAATACATTTAAATAAAAATACTTAAAGTAATACTTTAATTATAAATAGGAGCAGTTATGAAATTAAGTTCTATTGTTATAGTTATATTTTTAGGCATACTAAAAGCTGGATTCAGTGAGTTTGTAAAAGAAGTAGATAATCCTAATGGTGAGCCTTTTATGGTAAGTCTAGGTATTGAAAAAAACGTGCATTCTTTCAAATACTACAATGAATCTTCATTCTATGTAACACTTCCGTTATCAAATATTATGACTTTTAAATACAGAGAGAATGTAACCTATGATGAAGATATGGTCGTTATGCTATCGGACCATGATAAAATAAATACCCTCGATAAGCATTATTCTTTGGAATTTCACCTCCCCCTATATAAAATATGGAAATAATTATTATTTTAATTATATCCATTTATTAAAATAAAATTTTTAAAACAAGAACAGAATTTGATAAAAAAATGAAATTAGTATTAAAAAAAAATGTAAAAATTTTTAAACGGTATTTTTATAATTATTTTATATTTAAATTTTTGTATGGATTTTTATAAAAACAATAAAAATAAATTACATTTTTGGGAAGTACTCTCAGATATGATTGATCAGTGTATAGATATTTCTTTAAATCACTCACAGAGCGGTCATCCTGGAGGCTCTAGATCTAAAGTACCAGTTCTTCTATCAACATTGTTATCTGGAGTAATGAAATGGGATATTAGAAACCCAGGAAAAACCTTTGGAGATCGATTTATTTTAGTTGCTGGACATACTAACCCTGTAGTTTATTCAACTTTAGCGGTATTGAATGAGTCACTTAGAATAAAATATAAGGAAACGGGTAATAAGGATTATCTAAATCCAATGGGTCCAGACTTTACTTTAAGTTATGAAGATTTATTAAATTTAAGAAAAAAAGATGGATTACCTGGTCATGCTGAAATGGAAGGTAAATCATTATTTTTTAAATTTAATACTGGACCTTCTGGTCATGGGGCAGCACCAGCTGCTGGACAAGCATTTGCATTAAAGTATTCAGGTGCTAATAACACTAGAGTTTTTGCACTTGAAGGTGAAGGAGGATTAACTGCTGGAGTTACACATGAGGCTCGTATTTCTTCTTACGGATTAGGTTTAGGTAATCTTATTTATATTTTAGATTGGAACGATTATGGTATTGATAGTAGACCTTTTAGTGATATTAAAGCAGGTACCCCTAAGGATTGGTTTGAACCTTATGGTTGGAAGGTGGAGGGTGCAGAGAATGGTGAGAGTTGGCAGGCAATATTGAATGCATACACTGCATTATTTATTAATGAAGATAAAAATCAACCAAAAGCAATTTGGGTAAAAACTAGAAAAGGGAGAGGATATTTAAAATATGATAATGACAGTCATGGTTCTCCCCATAAAAGAAATTCCGAACAATTTTGGTCAATAAAAAAAGAATTTTCAAATAAATATAAAGTTAAATTCAAATATATGGACTTTCCTGCTTCATCCATCGATGAAGAAAATAAAAAACAAATGCAAGATTCTCTTGAAACAGTAATTTCATTGTACAAAAAAACTCCAGGGCTAGTCGATTATGTCGCAGAAAGACTAATTGAATTAGCTAGTTTAATTGATGATAATATTAAAGTACAGAAAACTTTTAACAAAAACCCTGTTAAAGATTTAACTATTTTTGATTTTAAGAAATACCCAAAAGAGTTATTTAAAAAACCAGGTGAATTAGTGCCAAACAGGCAGGCCTTTGGTGATTTTGGGTCTTGGCTTAACACTTATAGTTCAAAAAAATATGGTAGACCTTTAGCTTTAGTTTGTTCAGCTGATTTAGCTGGATCTACAAATATAGCAGGTTTCAGTAAAGGTTGGCAAGAAAATAAAGATTTTGGTATGTACCATTCAGTTAATAACCCAAAGGGTACACTCTTACCTCAAGGTATCACAGAATTTGCAAATGCAGGTTTAATGACCGGTATAAGTACTGTAAATTTTTCTCAAAATCCATATTCTGAATTTAATGGATTTATTACAGCTTGCAGTACGTATGGTTCCTTTTCATATTTAAAATATGGGGCCTATAGATTATTTAGTCAGATAGCACAAGATTCTCAGTTGAAAGTTGGTAAAACTATTTGGGTAGCAGGTCATTCCGGGCCAGAGACTGCTGAAGACAGTAGGACTCATTTTGGCATATTTGCGCCAGGTGTAACACAGCTTTTTCCAGAAAGAAAAATTATCAATTTACATCCTTGGGAATATAACGAAGTACCTGTAATGCTTGCAGAGTCACTAAGTAAAGATATCCCGATAATTGTTTTGCATTTAACACGTCCACCTATCAAAATTCCGGATAGAAATTTATTAGGTATGCCATCACATTTTGAGGCATCAAAAGGTGCCTATATCGTAAAGGATTATGATCATAGTAGGGTTAAAGAAGGTGTAATAATTGTTAGAGGAACTAGTGTAATAAACGAATTAACTAAAATACTACCAGATTTAACTAATAAAGGTCCAAATATAAAAATTGTTGCAGCTTTATCCTGGACATTGTTTAATATGCAAGACGTAAAATATAAAAATTCAATTCTTCAAGATGAAGATTGGTTTAATTCCATGATAATTACAAACACATCGTTAAACAATATGGGACATTGGATAAAAAATCCATTAGTTAAAGAATATTCTTTATCACCTGATTGGGATGATAATTGGAGATTTGGTGGTAACCTTGAAGAGGTTATTGACGAAGCTCATTTATCAGCACCATGGCAAAGAAAAGCTATTTTAAAATTTTGCAATGATAGGAAAAAAAGATTTAAAATTTTAAAAAATATGTTACCAAAATTTGATAAAACATCTTTGAATTTATAATGCCTAAAGATTTTTCTCATAGATTACAATCCTTAGGAACGGAAACAGCATTTTTAGTTTCAAAAGATGCAAATGAATTTGCTGCAAAAGGTAATAAAATTTATCCATTTCACTTAGGCGATATAAATATTACTACACCAACTAATATTATTAAAAAGTCAGAGTTAGCAATGAAAAAAGGCAAGACTGGTTATGTTCCGTCTGAGGGTATTCCTGGTCTTAGAGATGCAATAGCAGAGAAAATAGGAGCAGAAAGAAATGTTCATTTTTCAAGAGATAATATTGTAGTTCAGCCAGGTGGAAAGCCAGTCATTATGAAATTTATAAATTGCTTAATGAATTTGGGTGATGAAGTTTTATATCCCAATCCAGGCTATCCCATATATGAGAGTCAAATTGATTACCACGGTGGGGTGGCTGTACCTTATTTTTATAAATTTCAAGATAATTGTTTTGTGATTGATAGAAAAAAGTTTGAACAATCTATTAATGAAAAAACTAAAATTTTAATTTATAATAATTATCAAAATCCAATTGGTAGTGAATCTAGTCAAGATGAGATGCAATGGATTGCTAAAATGGCTATTAAAAATAATTTATGGGTACTAAGTGATGAGGCATATTTTAACATTCAATATTATAAAAAACCGAAAAGTATAGTAAGTATTCCTGGAATGCTTGAACGAACAGTTATTTTATATACCTTTTCAAAAACATATGCGATGACAGGTTGGAGACTTGGCGCTGCTATTGGTCCAAAATCAATTATGAAGCATTTTGCAACACTAAGTGTTAATGATGAGTCTTGTACAAATCATTTTATTCAATATGGTGGAATTGAAGCTCTCAAAGGTAATCAAGAAGGCGCCAAAATAATTTTAAATAAGTTAAAAAATAGACGAAATCTTCTAGCTAGTAAATTAAAAAAAATTAATGGACTTAATTTATTTTTACCTAATTCTACATTTTATCTTTTTCCAGAAGTAACAGATATTTATAACAGAATGGGAGCAGTATCTTATGAAGATTTTAGAAAACAAACATTATTAAACACAGGTGTTGCGTTTTGTACAAGAGAGCATTTTGGAAGAGTGTATAAACATGAAACAAGAAAGTATATACGTTTTGCATATTCAGGTATTTCACTTAATCAAATCGATGAGGGTATAAATAGGTTGACAGAATATTGGGGAAATTTATAAACTATATTTATCTTTTTTCATTTGCCATATATAAATCGTTCACTTTAAAGTTCGACTTTAATATTGGATTTTTAAATTAATATTGGCTTTCGTAGAAATCTACAAAAACTAAATTATTTTTTCAGTTTATCAAGCTTAGGTTTAATTACAAACATGCAGTAAGGAGCGTTTTTGTTATTTTTGTAGTAGTCTTGGTGGTAGTTTTCGGCGGGATAGTAGTCTTTAAGTTTAGTAACTTCAGTAACAATTGGATTCTTGTAAATATTTTTTTCTGTGAGTGACTTTATTACTTTAATTGCTGAATNTTTCTGTTTGTTATCATTGTAAAAAATACCAGANCTATACTGGGTTCCGGTNTCTGCCCCTTGTTTATTTANAGTAGTGGGGTCATGAGTGGCAAAAAAATGTTCTAAAATCTGTTCAAAAGAAATGATTGATGGGTCAAAATGAATTTGAGCAACCTCTGCAAACCCAGTATTTCCAGTACATACTTGTTCGTAAGTTGGGTTTTGTGTTAATCCATTAGAGTATCCCACTTGAACTGAGCTAACACCTGTTAAAGTTGAGAATACAGCCTCTACACACCAAAAACAACCAGCACCTAATGTTGCAATTTCTATCACTTGAACTCCTTTTTTAATTATTCAAAGATATCTAAGTTAAACTTTATTGATAAATAATTCAAAATTATATATGATAATAAGAAAAATTGTCATTAAATTTAAAGGTCTTTAAATAGACATAAAGTAAGTCAATATGTCAGAATTTAAAATAAAATCAGATTTTTCACCTTCAGGTGATCAGCCTCAAGCCATTAGCTCATTGGTTGATGGGCTTAATTCTAACACAAAAAGTCAAGTTCTTCTAGGAATTACCGGTTCAGGCAAGACCTTTACGATGGCAAACGTAATTGAAAAGATCCAAAAGCCAACTCTTATTTTGTCTCATAACAAAACACTTGCCGCTCAGCTTTATGGGGAGTTTAAGGCTCTGTTCCCAGATAATGCAGTTGAATTTTTTATTTCATATTATGATTATTATCAGCCAGAGGCATATNTACCTGTTACGGACACATTTATTGAAAAAGATTCTTCTGTGAATGAGGAAATTGATCGANTAAGATTAAANGCTACAACCTCCCTAATGTCCAGGNANGATGTAATTATTATCGCAAGTGTAAGTAGTATNTATGGAATTGGTTCTCCAGATAGTTATAAGGATATGCTTGTAGAAGTTAATTTGAATGATAAGATAGAACTTAATTCTTTTTTTAAAAAACTTGTAAATATACACTATAATCGCAATGATATGGTATTGGAGCCAGGAGTATTTAGAAGTAGAGGTGATACGATAGAGATATTTCCTATGTATGAAACCGANGCTGTTAGGGTAGAGTTTTTTGATGATGAAGTTGATAGAATAAGTATTTTTGACCCGATGACAATGAANGTGAAACAAGATCTTGATAGATACTNTATCTACCCAGCCAAACATTTTGTAACCACTAGAGAAAATATCAATAGGGCAATTGANGANATAAGAAAAGAGCTTCANCCAAGACTTGCAGATTTACGAAAGGTAGATAAATTGNTAGAAGCNCAGCGACTTGAGCAACGCACATTATTCGATATTGAAATGATGATGGAGCTTGGATATTGTTCTGGTATAGAGAANTATTCAAGACATATTGATGGTCGGAAGNCAGGAGAAAGACCATTTACTTTAATGGATTATTTTCCAAAAGATTTTTTATTTTTTGTTGATGAATCTCATGTTTCCATNCCACAAGTTAAAGCAATGTATAATGGGGATAGATCTCGAAAAGAATCACTTATAGAATATGGATTTAGATTACCATCTGCGCTTGANAATAGACCTCTAAAATTTCAAGAATTTAACAAACTAATTGATAAGGTGNTTTATGTTTCTGCAACTCCAGCTGAATATGAACTTGAGCAAGCAGAAGGTGAGTTTGTTGAGCAAATCATAAGACCTACTGGACTTTTAGATCCAAAGATAATGGTTGTGCCCACTGAAGGCCAAATTGATTACCTTATTGAACAGATTAAAAATGTTATNAAAAATAATGAAAGAATACTTGTTACTACTCTTACAAAAAAAATGGCAGAAGATTTGACTGACTACCTTAAAGGAGTTGGTATAAGAGCAGAATATATGCACAGTGAGATTGATACGATAGAAAGAGTAAAAATCATTAGGTCTCTTCGTTTAAATGANTTTGATGTGCTTATAGGCATTAATCTTTTAAGAGAAGGCTTNGATCTCCCAGAGGTATCTTTAATTGCTGTATTAGATGCAGATAANCAAGGTTTTTTAAGATCAAAATCATCATTGATGCAAGTAGCAGGAAGAGCAGCTCGAAATGTTAATGGTAAAGTAATATTATTTGGAGATNATATTACAGAGGCAATGCAACATTTAATAGATGAGACAGCTAAAAGAAGAGAAGTCCAGAAAAAATATAATAAGGAAAATGGTATTTCACCTAAAACTATACTTAAATCTATTGATCAAATATCNTTGTCTACTTCTGTTGCTGATGAAAGAGAAGATGAGATGATTAAAGCAATAGATTCAAATGATTTGAATATAAATTTTGNGAATATGGATAAAGTTGAGANGCAGGATGTGATAAGTAGCCTTGAAAGAAAAATGAAAAAAGCAGCTGAAAACATGAAATTTGAAGTCGCTGCTATTTATAGAGATAAAATTAAAGAGTTAAAGCAAGGAGCTGTAAAATAATGTCAGATAAGAGAGTAATGGTTATTGGTTCAGGAGGTAGAGAGTGTGCTTTTGCATGGAAGNTAAATAAAGATAATGAGGTAGAGCAGGTTTATTGTGCTCCTGGTAATGGTGGAACTAGTGCTTTTGCTATTAATNTNGATTGTGATATCAATAATAATAATGAAATTTTAGAGCAAGTCATTAAGTATAAAATTGATTTAGTCTTAGTAGGACCAGAGGCTCCTCTTGCAAATGGAATAGTTGATTTTTTAAAAACNAATGATATTNATGTTTTTGGGCCAGACAAATATGCATCTCAACTTGAGAGCAGTAAACTTTTTGCAAGAGAAGTTATGGCTGAATATAATATTCCTCAGCCCAAATATAGAAANTGCACATCAGCAGNAGAAGTTTTAGAAGTTAAAAATGATTGGGGACTTCCAATTGTAATTAAAGCTGATGGACTTGCTGCTGGTAAGGGAGTCATTATTTGTGAAGATGAAAATTCTTTTAATGAAGCCCTTGATTTAATGTTTAAAAAATCTGGATTTGGAGATGCAAGTAAGAGTGTATCTGTAGAAGAATGNCTGTATGGCGAAGAATTATCAATATTTGCAGTTTGTGATGGTCAAGACTATAAAATTTTAAATACAGCNCAAGANCATAAAAGGGCTTATGATAATGATCTGGGNCCCAANACNGGAGGNATGGGGGCTTATTCACCTACACCATTNTCNACAAANAANATTTTATCTCAGACAGAAAANAAAATTATTAAGCCAATTTTAACNGCAATGAAAGATAANGGNCATCCATATACNGGNTTTCTNTATGTAGGTATAATGATTGTCAACAANGAGCCGTATGTNATNGAATTCAATGTAAGAATGGGTGATCCTGAGACTCAGGTNGTAATTCCNCTTTTAAAAGNTTCTTTTTATAGTTTGTTAAATAGTTGCCTTAGTGGNAATTTAAAAAATGTTAACTTAGAGATTTCTAGTAAAACTGCAGTAACCATNGTACTAGCAGCTGATGGATATCCAAATAGCTATAATAAAGGAATGGAAATTTTTGAATTAGATCAAATTNAGGATGGAAGTNTATTTCATGCTGGAACNAGTCGAGTTNATGAAAAAATTATNACTAATGGAGGTCGAGTATTAAATGTAGTTGGAATAGGCGANAATCTTAAAGATGCAATTTTAAAGGCGTATNAATTGGCAGANAAAATTAGGTTTGAAGGNAAATTCTTTCGCAAAGATATTGGCAAAAAAGGCTTAAGTTACAAGTGAGGATAATCTATGATCATTNATATAGAAAAAATAAAAAAATCAGCAAATATTATAGGTTCATCAGATAAGATGGATGAAATGATTTTTATGGTAGGGCAAGTAGCAAATACGGATATTTCTGTATTAGTTACAGGCGCTTCAGGGGCTGGCAAAGAAATGGTTGCTAAGGCTATCCATAAAAATAGTAAAAGAAAACATGAAAAATTAATAACAGTTAATTGTGCTGCTATTCCTAGTGGAATTATTGAAAGCGAACTATTTGGTCATAAAAAAGGAGCATTTACGGGAGCGAATGAATCTAGAAAAGGGTATTTTGAAGCGGCCGATAAAGGTACAATATTTTTAGATGAAATTGGAGAACTCCCCCTTGAAATTCAAGCTAAGCTCCTTCGTGTAATTGAGCAGGGAGAGTTTATACGTGTTGGAGATACTAAGTCTGAAAAAGTTGATACGAGGATTATAGCAGCAACTAATCGAGATTTATCAAAAGAGGTTATGAGCAATAACTTTAGAAAGGATTTGTATTTTAGACTGAAAACAGTATGTATAGATGTTCCTTCTTTAAATGAGCATACTGATGACATTCCTGAGCTTGTAGATAGATTTGGCCTTGAGTTTACAGCGAAAAATGATATTGCCTACAAAGGTTTTGAAAGAGACTCTATTGAAATTATGAAAAATTATGCTTGGCCAGGAAATGTTAGGGAATTGAAAAATGTTGTTGAGAGTTTACTAGTTATGAACAGAGGAGAACGAATTACTGTTGATATTGTTCAGAAGAAACTAAGTATGGAAACATTTAATGCAAATACAAATTTACCTGTACATGTTGATGTCGAGTCTGATAAAGTTGAAAGAGAATTGATTCTCAAACAGTTATTGTTTTTAAGACAAGATATTAATGAAATCAAGCAAATGATCTCTACAAAAAGCATGACTGCTGAAGAGGCTTCTGCTCCTTCAAATCCNGCCCTCTTTCTACCTTCTCCTCAATCAGAAATTTCTTCTAATCCCCATGAAGGAAGAGAAAGTGTTGAAGATGCAGCTATTTATGCTTTAAATGAGGACACAATTGGTGAAATAAGCTTAGAAGAAATAGAGCATGAGATGATTAAAAGATGCTTAGAAAAATTTAAAGGTAATAGAAGGAAGACTGCAGAAGTTTTAAATATCTCAGAGCGAACTCTTTATCGAAAGATAAAAGAATATGAAATTTAGATTTATTGTATTTTTATTTATTTTAATCCCTGGATGTTCTTTTTATTCCTTTAAAGGTTCTATTCCAGCTCATATTAAATCTGTCTATATTTCACCTATCAAGAATAATACTATAGAATCTTCTGCTACAGACTTTTTAAAAACTGAATTACAAAAGTCATTTATAAATGAAAATATTTTAAAGCTTTTGCCATCTGAAAATTCTGATAGTCGTATAGATTTAACTGTCACTCTTTTTAGTGATAAGCCATATTCTTATGATATTGATGAGATTAATGTTACTGGATATGAAGTAGTTGATAGGTATAGAGTAGATATAAAAGTTAGAGTAAAATGGTATGACCTTAAAAATGATGAAGTCCTTATAGATCAAGAATTTTCAGGTTGGGCTGCTTATGATCCACAGAATGATATAGGGTCTGATGGAATTGATAACGATAATGATAGTTTTGTTGATGAAAAAGATGATGATGAATTTGGATTACCTAGAGAAAGTGCAATAAAAATTGCAGCGAGGCAAGTAACTGAAACAATTACTAATAATATTATTTCAACTTGGTAGATAGGAGATAAGAAATGGATAGAGTATTTATTAAAAATATTAAAGAGCATGTTGACAAAGAAGTTACGCTTAAAGGTTGGGTTTATAGTTTTAGACGTAGTGGGAAAATAGGTTTTTTAACGTTTCGTGATGGATTCGGTTTGCTTCAATGTATTGTAGCAAAAAATGATATAGGTGAAGAAAATTTTGAATCGNTAAAAAAATTAACTCAGGAGTCATCTGTTGTAATCGNAGGTAAAGTTGTAGANAATGAAAGAGCNCTTGGTGGGTATGAAGTTATAGCNAGTAAAGTTGAAATTATCCATATAAGTAAAGATTATCCNATAACTCCTAAAGAACATGGTACAGATTTTCTTATGAATCATAGGCANNTNTGGNTAAGGTCNAAAAAACANCATGCAATTTTAAAAGTTCGNCATCAAATAATTAAAGCGATAAGAGACTTTTTTGANTCNAATGATTTTACTTTAGTTGATAGCCCTATTTTTACTCCAAATGCNGCAGAGGGTACATCNACCNTNTTTGNAACAGATTATTTTGGTAAAACAGCATATTTAGCTCAAACAGGCCAACTATATGGTGAAGCATCAGCGATGGCTTTCGGTAGACATTATAATTTTGGACCATGTTTTCGTGCGGAAAAAAGTAAAACCAGAAGACATCTTACTGAATTCTGGATGGTTGAACCAGAAATAGCATATTGTGATATTGAGGAGGACATACAATGGGCTGAAGATTTACTTACATACATTGTTAGTCATGTTCTATCGACATGCAGAGAGCATCTAGTGACTTTAGAACGAGATATTGAAATATTGAAAAAAATTAAAGCTCCATTTCCTCGATTAAGTTATTCTGATTGTATAGATATTCTAAAAAAAGATGGATTTGATGTCGAATGGGGAGATGACTTTGGATCTCCAGAAGAAACTCATATTGCAGAAAAGTTTGATAGTCCAGTTATAGTCCATCGTTTTCCTTCTAAGATAAAAGCTTTTTATATGAAAAGAGATCCTGAGAATGATAAAGTGGTTTTAGGTATGGATATACTTGCTCCTGAAGGCTATGGCGAAATTGTTGGAGGTTCTGAAAGAGAAACTGACATAGATATTCTATTAGACAGAATAAAAGAAGAAGGGCTTAATCAAGCGGATTATGATTGGTTTTTAGACCTAAGGAGGTTTGGCTCTGTCCCTCATTCAGGATTTGGAATGGGGCTTGAAAGAGTGGTAGCCTGGCTATGTGGGTTAACACACATTAGAGAAACTACTCCATTTGCCAGAACCATGGGAAGATTAACTCCTTAATTATGAATATACGTATTGCTCAGATTAATCCAATTGTTGGAGATATTAATGGTAATTTTGAATTAATTAACAAGACAATTATTTCATCTCCTGAGCATTCCATTATAATATTTCCTGAGCTTGCAATTACTGGTTACCCACCTCAAGATTTATTGCTAGATTCTAAATTTATAAATCAAGCTCAAGATGCTATTAAATCTTTAAAAATCAATGTCCAAAAAAAAGTTGCAATTATAGGTTTACCAAGATATTATGAAAATAGTCTGTATAATTCTGCAGTAATTATTAATAATCAAAAAATATTAGGATATCATGATAAGGTATTACTCCCAACTTATGACGTATTTGATGAAAAAAGATATTTTAAATCGTCAAACACAATTGAGCCTTATGAAATTAGCTTAGATGGAAA